>QHXD01000395.1 GCA_003223895.1 Acidobacteriota bacterium | reverse complement strand
AGATTTCGGATTTCGGATTTGAGATGCAGGACTCGTCCAATTTCAAAATCTCTTCTCACCGCTTGTAGTACGGCGGAATCTGGGCGTCCACGTTCATGAACACCGACTTCGCATCGGTATATTCGTGAATCGCTTCCGGGCCGAGGTCGCGGCCATAACCGGACATGCCGACACCCCCGAACGGAGTCGCGGGGCTCACGCGCTTGTACGTGTTGACCCAGACCATTCCAGAGCGGATCGCATTGGCTACCCGGTGCCCGCGACCGAGGTCGCGAGTCCACAATCCACCGCCGAGTCCGTATTGTGTCGAATTCGCGATCCCAATGACCTCGGATTCGTCCTTGAACCGCGTCACTGAAACAAACGGTCCAAAGACCTCTTCCTGGCAAACGCGATCCTCGGGTTTTGCCGTCACGACCGTCGGCTCCACGTAACAACCCGATTGAAGCGCCGCGTCGGCGGGCGCTTTCCCACCGGTGAGGATCGAGCTGCCCTGTTCCTTCGCAACTTCTATGTATTTAAGCACTCGCTCGCGATGTTGCGTCGAAGTCAGCGGCCCCATCTCGGTCGCCGAATCCAGCGGGTTGCCCAGCCGGATGGATTTCGTTAACGCGAGAAAGCGATCCAGAAACTCGTCCGCAATCTTCTCCTGCAGCAGCAGACGCGATCCCGCGATGCAGGCCTGGCCCTGGTTATGGAAGATCGCGAACGCCGATCCATTCACGGCGGCCTCGAGCAGCGCATCGTCAAATACGATGTTGGCGCCCTTTCCTCCAAGCTCCAGCTGCACGCGCTTCAAGTTGCCTGCCGACGCCTGGACAATCTTTTTGCCCGTTACCGTCGAGCCGGTGAATGCAATCTTGTCCACGCCCGGATGCTCGGCCAGATATTGCCCCGCCACATGCCCGTAACCGGGAACGATGTTGACGACGCCTGCGGGGATTCCGACATCTGCGATCAATTTCGCTACCCGAAGCGTGGTCAGCGGCGTCAGTTCCGCCGGCTTCATCACAACCGTATTGCCGGCAGCCAGTGCGGGTCCCAATTTCCAGCTCGTGAACATCAATGGGAAATTCCACGGAACGATCTGGCCGACCACACCGACCGGCTCTCGCGTGACGTAATTGAAGAATCCCGTCTCGACCGGCACGACGCGTCCGTCAATCTTGTCCGCCATGCCTGCGAAGTATCGGAAAGTTGCGACAGTGCGCGGCACGTCGAGATTGCGGGTATCGCGGATGGGATGGCCGGTGTCCAGCGTTTCAAGCCTGGCCAGGTAGTCGCCGTCGGCTTCAATCGCATCGGCAAGTTTCGCAATCAGCCGGCCGCGATCCGCAGCGGCCATGCGTTTCCATGCCGGAAATGCCTTGCGCGCAGCGGCGACAGCCCGATCGATATCGGCCGCCGTTGCTTCTGAAACCTCGGCGAGTATGCTGTTATCGTGGGGATTCACAACAGGGATGCGGCCGCCTTTGGCCGCATCGACAAACTCGCCGCCAATGAACAACCGGCCCTCGATCTGCAGGCCGGTTTGAGGATCCACCGGATACGGTTTCAGCTCGCCGCGGCGATAGCGCTCGGGAAGCGATCCGTCGTTGTTTTCCCACACCAGCAACATCGACCGCTTCGGCGAATATCCCTTGTGCTTGATGTCGGCCGGCATCGCGGCCACGTCTCCGGCTTTCATCACCACCTTCGCTCGCGGTTTCCCCGTGCTGCCATCCTCGACATCCCAGATGATCTCGTCGCAGGCCTGGATGAACCACTCCACCCGGTCGTTGCCGTGGAAGATCGGCAGGATATGCTCCTCCGTTGTCGGACACATCAGGCTGTCCTTCACCACCGAACACACCGACGGGTTCCAGGTCACGTCCGATCGCGATAAATAGCCGAACAAATTAAACGCATGCACCTCGCTTTCAAACCCGGGCTCCGCGTGGATCTCCGGCTGATCCTGCGGCACGTCCTGGAACTGCCGGTTCACGGTGTGGCCCTTCTGGTCGGTTCGAAGTCCCGTATCTCCCGGCAAACCCACCATCCGGCTCGCCACCACGCGCTGCCGCTGGACGGCTGGACTGTTGGACCCGTGTTTGGGCCCGTAGGGCAGGCCCGTCTCATCCGGCGCCGCGAAGGGATCAAAGCCTTCGTTGGTCCAGTCCTCCAGCATGCCCACAAAAACCTTCCTCAGATCGCCCGAATCGTGCGTCTCCAGATACGCCCGGTTCGCATGCCGGTAGGCCGCGTTCGTCAGACCCATGAACAGATCCACCGTGCCGTAGTGGTTCACCGTCCCCAGCAGGTGGTCGAAGTTCACCGTCCCGTAAAAAAAGCCCCAGGCCACGTCTCGCATCAACGCCCGTAGAAAGGCGTCGATCGGCATGATGTGCCGGCCCTGCGGATAGAAGATGTGGGCGAAGTATTCATCCCGTTCGAATCGGAACTTCCCGATCGTGAAAACCTGGTAGCCCAGATCCCGCGCCGTGGCCGGCGCTTCGCTGTGATTGATTGCTGTACTCATCGTTATCTCCTTAACAAAACTTGGATGAACGCGGGCTAAAGCCCGCGACTACATTTAGACCCACACTTTCCATGCAGTCCCCAATGTAGTCGCGGGCTTTAGCCCGCGTTCGCTTTCCTACTTCGTCTGACAAATCTCTCCCCAGCGCTCGATCGTGCATTCGCCCTGGATTGTCTGGATCAGCAGCACTCCCGGTTTGGGGCTGCGGAACTGATACGCCGCGCCTTTGGGCAGCAGCGCCATGTGGCCCCGGCCACCTTTCACCCAGCCCATCTTCCGGCCCGCCGGCTCCCCGTTTAATTTCACCGCGCCTTCCTTGCTCTCCGGCACCAGCGGCTGGTCCGGTTTGATCAGGTGCACTTCCACTTCGCCGTCCATAATCAACGCCGCTTCATCGTGAGCCGCTGCGTACCAGGGCGAGTTTCCCTCGGCCCGGACTGCTTCAATCACGTAGCGCAGGTTTTTCCCCACGCACACCCGCTCATAGGGCTTCGATTTCGACGCCACCTCAAAAACATTCGAAAATACGTAATGCTTCGGATCGTCGTCGATCACCTCGACGCCACCCTTCTCGTAATGCTCCAGGGAACCAAAGACCGTGTGATATTTACTCATTTCTTCCTCACGTAGGTTTGCGATTGGCTCGAAAGTTACTGAAGGGCGAAAAAGGGGGCTTTCAGAAACCGCACTTTTGAGAACAGATTTGAAACTTGGGGCGTTTTTACATGGAGCGGTGCTGGCGGTAGGCTGCCGGGGACACTCCGACATAGCGCTGGAACCAATAGGACAAATGGCTTTGCGAGGAGAAGCCTGCGGATAATGCAACATCGACGACCGGCATCTCTGTATTGCGCAGAAGTTCCTTCGCGCGTTCGACGCGGCGCCCCAGCACATATCGATGCGGTGACTGGCCGACGGCAGCTTTGAATGCCCGCGCCAGATAAATCGGACTGATATCGACCTCGGCGGCCATTTTTTCGAGGCTGAGATCTCCGTCGAGATGCTCTTCGATGTATTCGATCACTCGACGCATTCGCCATCCCGACATTGTCTGCACCTGGGGCATGCGAACGGGCCGCGACCGAGAAGAATGGCCCCGGGCCAGGTGGACTGCCATCATCTGCGCAAGCGTGTCGATGTAGATTCCGTCTTCGGCCGTGCCGTCCCGAAGCGCGGTTGTGATCGCGATGGCGAGTTGCTCGAGCATGGGATCCAGAATGGCGAAGCGCGGCACGAGTTCTGCGGCCGACGTATCGCAGTTATAGATCTCACTCACTGCCGCTTCGTAAATGGAACCCCGCAGGTATACCTGAAGGATTTCCGGCTGTCCGTGATGTTCCCAGGTGGTGATCGCTTCGCCCGGTGTTAAGCAGATACGGCGGGGACCGATGAGCTGTCTGTTTCTGGGACCGCCTTCGATCTTGCGTGCCACCTCGGTGGGGCGGGTCAAATGATAGATCATCATTGGATGGTGGATCGCCGGCTCGGTCGCCTCAAACGGACCTTCCTCGATGATCGCCGCGTGGAGCGAACGCCACCCGGCATCCTGGCTGTTCGCGATCAATCGGTTGCCGACCCTCAGGGCGCGCCCATGAGTTTCCCGGACAGTAAAAACCGGAGTCGCCGATCCGATCGTAAACACAGGAGAAACATATCACAGGAACATTCGGGACAGACGTACAAATCACCGGCAAATGAAATGAGCCGCGGATTACGCGAATTACGCGGATGGGCGCGTGTCACACGTATTGCCGGCCCCCATGAAGATGTTGCGCGCCCATCCGCGTAATTCGCGTAATCCGCGGCTCAATTCGTTCGCCGGTCATGATCCTGTTCATTCAAGTGCAGTTTCTGCTAGCAGCGCGGTGCCCGGATTCGATACCATCGGCAAAAATTGGAGGGAGTGTGAGTATGCGCAACGCCATATGTCTGTTAGTGATGACGCTGGCTGTTGTTCCAGCGTTTGCACAGGTTGATCCAACCGGAGAATGGGCTCCGAGGTTTCATGAAGATCAGCCCGAGCGCATTCCCGGTCCTGAAATCGGCGACTACCTCGGCCTTCCAATCAACGATGCAGCCCGCCTGAGAGGCGACAGCTGGGATGCGTCGCTGCTCACGCTGCCGGAGCATCAATGCAAGCCGCATCCGGCGGACTACTCCCCGCGGGGCCCGGCGAATCTGCGCATGTGGAAGGAAATCGATAAGGACACGCAACAACTCGTTGCATATCATACGCACATCTCGTGGCAGGCTCCGGAACGAACGATCTGGATGGATGGACGTCCGCATCCTCCTGAATACGCGGCTCACACCTGGCAAGGGTTCTCGACCGGGAAATGGGACGGGGACATGCTGACGGTGACGACCACGCATCTCAAGATCGGCTGGATCCGGCGTAACGGTATTCCTCGGAGCGACAGCGCGGTTCTCACCGAGCATTTCGTCCGGCACGGGAACTACCTGACCCTCATCAGCGTTATTCAGGACCCGGTGTATCTCACCGAACCATTCATTCGTACTACAAATTGGGTCATGGATCCGCGTCAGGAGATCGCTCCATATCCATGTGAATCGGTTGTGGAAGTCGAGCGGCCCATGGGCACCGTGCCGCATCATTTACCGGGCACGAATCCGTTTTTGACGGAGTTTCCGGAACGTTTTGGCTTACCCGAACAGCCGACTCGAGGGGGTGCTGAAACGATGTATCCCGAATACATCTCCAAGATCCGCCAGATGCCTGTAAAGGGCAAGGCAGCAGCTAAGTAGCCCGGGAACTTAGGCCCGTGGACTTAGGCCCGGGATCGTACTAAGATGCGTGCACATTATTCGGCCGGAGTGTGACATGCGCCGTGCAAGTTGGTCAAAAATCATACTTTCCATCCTTATTCTTATAGCGCTGGGCTGTGTTCCGGCATTCGCGCAGGTCGATTTGTCCGGGGCCTGGAATCCGCGGTACCACGAGGATCAACCGGAGCGGATACCAGGTCCGGAACTGGCCGACTTTCTGGGTCTTCCTATAAATGAAGATGCCCGCCAGTGGGCGTTAAGCTGGGACCCCTCGCGCCTGACCGTTCCGGAGCATCAGTGTCAGGTGCACACCGTGGCCTACATCTACCGCGGGCCCCTGCAGGTTCGTATCTGGGAAGAAAGGGACCCGGAAACGCAGCAGGTCATTGCGATCAAACAGTACATCAGCACATATGAGCAGAACCGAACCATCTGGATGGATGGCCGGCCGCATCCGCC
>QHXD01000394.1:1847-9997 GCA_003223895.1 Acidobacteriota bacterium | reverse complement strand
CCACAAGTCCCCAGTTTGACTGAGCTCGAAATACTGGCTGCCCAGCTTCATACGGACTGCGGGCGGGGCGAGCACGTGGGTCAGGGTGATTCCAGTCACGGCCTTTTTGATCAAAGGATCGATCTCATCGGGGGATGCGGCCTTGACTCGCGAAGGAATCTTCTGGATGAGTTCGCCCGTATCCATTGCGGCGCTCACGGCCAGATAGAATTGTGAATCGCGAAAGAAGCGATCGTCCGGCACCGAACCGGTCCAGACACGGTGCTCTTTCGCTGTGAGCGGTATGACCAGATAGGGTTCTTTAATTACTGTATCGACCAGCAGCCGGATCTGATCGTCCAGCGCGGTGAAGCACCGTCCCAGGTCGTTGTGGTCATAATCCGGCAGATCATCGGGCTCGAAGGTAAGAGAGAACGTGGAGAGGGCACAGGCCAGGCGTGCCATCGCCAGGTAAGCCATTTCGGGATGACCGTGACGGACTTTGCGGATGTGTCTTAGCTCGGGCAGGAACAAATTTGTAGTGTGAAGCAGCCAGAAGTTCGCTGTTTCGGAAGCCGTGAAGTCTGCCAGACCCTTGCCGCGCTCCTGGCGCGTGGCGGACAGGCTTGCGCGCTTTGTGGCCAGGATTTCGACGAGTCTTTGTAAGAGGCCCATCAGATATTGGTTGTGACCGATATCGAGGCATGGCGCGATGTGAGTAGGTTTGAGGATGCAAACACCGGCGACGCTGCGAACGATCTGCGCGATTCGCATGCATGTAAACCCATCGCGGGATTCAGATCCGAAAAGGAGGCGGAAATTTTTGCGCGCGACTTGAACGGCCTTTTTCTCGACGCCGGCATTGACGTCGGCGACCATGCGTTCTTCGGCCGTGAATCGCGTATTGGCGACAGAAGATGTCGAAGCCGAAGGCAGCGTCACATTGGCTGCTTCCTGCCGGTCTTCGGGAATCGCCAGGTAAACGTCGAGTTCTCGATCTACGGATTGGAAAAATTCGCCGATTTCCCGGCTTGGCGGAAGTTCGTCCGCATCCGGCATCCGGAATGCGAGACCATCCGGCATGATTCCACGGGCTTCGACGAGCCGGACCAGACCGTTGGCGAGAGCCTCCTGGTCGATTTCCAGAGCCGTGACGCCCCAGTTGGCGTAGTTGGAAGCGGTGAACCGGAATTGCGAGACATCTTCAAAATATGCGTCTTGCGTCTGAAAATGTTGGGGATTGAGAAACATCCCTTTCGTCCAGACCACGCGTTGATGCTTCTTCATGGATATCCGCCTTGTGCAAGTGGCGGGCCATTGTAGCGAATACGCCGCAGCCGAGCATAGCCGAAAATAGCAGCGAAGGACGCGAGCAAGATGGTTGCAACCGTAACGAAGGAGCGCGGCAAAACTGGCGACTATCCGAAAGGATAGAATCGACTTCCGCAACTTTTTTAATGTTTCTGTTCTGTTAGGTCCAATGTCACTGTGCTAGAGTGTGCCACAAATTTCAGAACCAAAACATGGAGCGGTGTCTGCCGGCCATGTTTCACCACCGTTCCTGGAAGGGATGTCTTCTATGCCGAAAGAAAGCATTCAAAAGAAAATCAGCCGTGTTCGTCCGCCCAGAGTTCACATCACCTACGATGTCGAAACTGGCGGAGCAATCGAAAAGCGGGAACTCCCCTTTGTCCTCGGAGTGCTCGGGGACCTGGCGGGACTGCCCGATAAGCCACAGCCCGAACTCAAGAATCGAAGGTTCACCGAAATCGACCCGGATAACTTCGATCGTGTTCTTGAACGGGTCGAGCCACGGCTTGCGTTCAAAGTGGACAACAAATTAACAGACGACGACACAAAGTTGAGCGTCGAGCTGCGGTTCAAAAAGCTGGAAGACTTTGAGCCGCAGAACGTTGTCAATCAGGTCGAACCTCTGCGCAAGCTACTCGAGGAGCGAAACCGGCTGGCGAACTTGCGCAGCAGCCTGTACGGAAACGAAAAGCTCGAAAAGTTTGTCGAAGAGATTCTCAGTAACACGGATGCCCTGAGCCGTTTGCGGACGGAAATGGGCCTCCCCGAAACCGAGGGGGACAAGTAATATGGCGGCCGAATCAAAAGGACAGGCGTCAGCACAAGCGGCGCCACTCGCATCAACCGAAGGAAGTCTTCTCGATCGAATTCTCGACGAAGGGAAGTTGGGCCAGACAGCGGACGAAAAGAATCAGGCCAAGCTATGGCTTGAAACATTGGTGTCCAACGTTCTCGACCGGAAGATGGTGTTCAAAAAAGACACGGAGGTCATGCTCAACGAGCGAATTGCCGCCATTGACGAAGCGATTTCAGGTCAACTGAACGAAGTGATGCACGCCAAGCCCTTCCAGAAGCTGGAAGGCACCTGGCGTGGTCTTCACTACCTGGTTTCAAAGACTGAAACCTCCACGATGTTGAAGATCAAGGTTTTCAACATCACGAAGAACGAGCTTTTGAAAGACCTTCAGAAGGCCTCGGAGTTTGATCAGAGCAACATCTTCAAGAAAATTCACGACGAGGAATTCGGCGTTCTCGGTGGCAAGCCCTATGGCGCAATGATCGGCGACTATGAATTCGGGCGCGGCCCCCAGGACATCGAACTTCTGGAAAAGATGTCCAATGTGGCGGCCGCCGCTCATGCGCCTTTTATTGCTGCCGCCAGTCCGGAAATGTTCAATTGGGAAACCTATACAGAATTGGCGGGTCCTCGCGATCTGGCCAAGATATTCGATAACGACGCCTATGTTCGATGGAAGTCCTTCCGTGAAAGCGAAGATTCCAAATACGTTGGGTTGTGCCTCCCCCGCATTTTGATGCGGCTGCCGTACGGCAAGGACACCGTTCCGGTTGAAGCGTTCGATTACAACGAGAATGTGGACGGCAGGGACCACAGCAAATATCTCTGGAGCAATGCCGCGTATGCCTTTGGAACACGGCTGACGGAAGCTTTCGCAAAGTACGAGTGGTGCGCCGCTATACGCGGCGTAGAAGGCGGGGGGCTGGTCGAAGGGCTTCCCGCCCACACCTTCATGACCGATGATGGCGACATTGCCCTGAAGTGCCCCACCGAAATCGCCATCACCGACCGCAGAGAAAACGAGCTTTCCAAGCTCGGATTCATTCCTCTCTGTCACTACAAAGGACAGGATAATGCGGTATTTTTCGGCGCTCAGTCCTGCCAAAAAGCGAAACAATACCTGAACGACGATGCGACTGCGAACGCGCGCCTCACGTCTCAGTTGCAGTACACGATGGCAGTTTCGCGTTTCGCGCATTTCCTGAAGACGATCATGCGCGACAAAGTCGGCTCGTTCATGTCCCGGGAACAGTGTGAAAAATTCCTCAACGACTGGATCGCTAATTACGTTCTTCTCGACGACAGCGCGGGTCAGGACGCGAAAGCGAAGTTTCCGTTGCGCGAGGCACAGATCCAGGTTCGCGAAGTTGGGGGAAAACCCGGGGTTTACGATGCGGTCGCTCACCTAAGACCGCACTTCCAGTTGGATGAAATATCGGTTTCGCTGCGTTTGGTGGCTCGATTGCCTAAGCCGAAAGCATGAGAAGGGTCAAGTCTTAACCTAGAACAAGGAGAAAGCGATGTTTGATGCGTTTCTGAAGATCGATGGAATTCCAGGTGAATCTACCGATGATAAGCACAAGGACTGGATCGAAATCCTGTCTTTCAGCGTCGAGTTCGGCTGGTGGCGCAGGAGCGGAGCGGTGCGAACATCAGGATTACACAATCGTGAAGTATCTCGATAAAGCTTCACCGAAGTTGTACGAATATTGCTCGACTGGCCAGCACATCAAGGAAATTACCTTGGAGTTGTGCCGCGCCGGTGGCGACAAGCTCAAATACATGGAAGTGAAAATGGAAGAAGTGATCGTTTCCACCGCATCACCGGGTGGGAACGGTAAAGGAAGTGACAACTTCCCGACTGAGACGATCAGTTTCAACTACGGCAGAATCAAGTGGACCTACACGCAACAGAAGCGGGCCGACGGATCTGGCGGTGGTAACGTGACGGGCGGCTGGGATCTGACTGCGAACAAGAAAATTGCGTAGTTTGTATTTACTGTAGCGGCGGTCTACGACTGGCGGAGGTAATTCGGGGACAGACGTATAAATCCCCTAATTACGAATCAACAACCTTTGAACGTAATTAGGGGATTTATACGTCTGTCCCCGAATTACCTCCGCCGGTCATGGACCGCCGCTAGCTATGAGCATTCATGAAAGAATCCCCAATGACTGCAAATCAATTGCTCGATGCTGGTCGGCTTACCGAAGCGATCGCAAAACTGAGCGATGATATCAAGCTGAATCCAGGCGATCTCCGGTCGCGCGTCTTTCTGTTCGAGTTGCTGTGTTTCTCCGGCGATCTCGTCCGGGCGCAAAAGCAACTCGATGTAATTACAGGGAGCGAGGCGGACGCGGAAGTTGCGGTCGCCAGATACAGAAACGTGCTTGCAGCCGAAGCGGTGCGGCGTGATGTCTTTTCCGGTAAATCGCTGCCGCATATTTCAGATCCCCGTCCTGCGTATGCCGATTTACATATCGCGGCGCTCAAAGAAGTCAATGAAGGAAAACCGGATGCGGCTCTTGCGTTGCTCGAGCAGGCTGCAGCCTTACAGAATCCTCTCGGCGGTTCGGTAGACGGCGCGAGTTTTCAGGACTTTCACGATTGTGACCATGTCGTCGGCCCCTTTCTCGAGGCGATCATCGAAGGAGTCTATACCTGGGTGCCGCTGGAATCCGTTCGATCACTATCGCTGGCTTCGCCGAAATACCTTCGGGATCTGTGCTGGACACCCGCGCGGCTGCAACTCCATTCGGGCGTGGTTGGTGAAGCATATCTTCCTGTCCTATATGCCGGCTCTTATCTGCATACCGATGATAACGTTCGATTGGGACGACTGACTGAGTGGAAAACAGGTTGTGGAGAGCTTTCGCTGGGGATCGGGCAACGCATGTTTGCGGCCGGTGACGACGACCGAGCCATTCTCGAAATGCGCGAAGTGGAGTTCGATCATGCCAACTCCAGCAGTTCTTAAAGATGATCTCCTGAAACCTATCAGGGTCGATAAACCCGGCGGAGATGATCTTCGGCCCACGATTGAGTGGATCAAGATCCGCGAGACACGCCCGAATCCCTACGACGACGGCGACAAGGGGATCTGGACTCCAAAGAATTCAAACGAAACCGGTTGGCCTCTACTGCTCGAGAAGACCAGCTCGGCTCTCCGCGACAAGTCGAAAGATCTGCAGCTCGCGATCTGGCTCACCGAGGCAAGCACTCGCCTTCACGGTTTCGCCGGCCTGCGTGACAGCCTGCGGGTCGTTCGCGAAATGCTCGTGCAGTTTTGGGATACCGGTCTTTTTCCAGCGGTCGAGGACGGAGACCTCGAAATTCGCTCGGGCCCGCTGGAATGGCTCAACGATAAGCTGGCGGATCTGATCCGTGAGGTTCCCATAACTGGTCGCATCGACAAAGGCGAAAACTACTCGTACGCATATTTCCTGGAGTCGCGCAAGGCAGGCGGCGCTATTACGGCCGATCAGTTTGATCTGGCTGTGCGCTCGACACCTCAGAACGTCTACAAAACCATGCTGGAAGATCTGCAGCTTGCCAGGGAAGAGTTCCTGCAACTTGAAGATGTGGCCAGCCAGAGGTTCGGTCCAACGCTGCTGTCCTTTTCAGCAAGCAAGGAAGCTTTCGAAGAATGCGTGGGTTTCCTGGATCAGAAATGTGCCCAGGATACCGGCACCCCTGCTGCGGCCGGCCCGGCAAAGTCGAATACGGACAATTCCTCGTCCAAAGGATTTTTTGGCTGGGGTGTCAGCGGAGGCTCTTCAGAAGACTCATGGGCAAAAGCTGAAGAGCTTGTCCGAAGCGGCCATGTTTCCGAAGGCCTGATGGACATGACACGCCTTGCGGCCACGGAACCTAACGGGCGCGTCCGTTTTTACCGGAAGCTGCTGCTGGCGGATATTTGTCTGTCTACGAGGCGTGATCAGTTGGCCAAATCGATACTCGAAGAGCTCGCCGAGCTGATCGACAAACATCATCTGGAAGAATGGGAAACATCGGAAGTCGTCGGCGCCGTTTGGAGCCGGCTCTACCGATGTTACAGCAACGACCAGGCGGGAACAGCGGACCCGGATCGGGCGTCAAAACTGTTCCTTCGGCTTTGCCGGCTCGATCCGTGGCAGGCCATGGCTTGTAACGAGAACAAATAATTGGCCGCGATGAGAAACGACAAGTCGACAGGTGTCAAGCTTTCGGTTCTGGACCGGATCATCGGACCGGATCAGGGACAGACGTTCCGGGCGATGCAATCGGCTACCGTTCGGGAACTCGAGAATACAGTGCATCGGGATTTGATGTCGCTGCTCAACGTCCGCCGGGCTGATGAGCCGATACCGCCGGAGTTTGAAGAAACTGCTAACTCGATTCTTACTTTTGGCTTACCGGACTTTACATCTCGCAGTGTCCTGGATCGTTCCGAGCAGGAGCGTTTTCGCCGAGCGATCGAGACCGCTATACGGCTGTTCGAGCCGCGCCTTTCGAACGTGACCGTATCTTTGGATCGTCCCGGCAAACGCAGCGAACCGGGAAAAGGGCTCGATAATTCACTCCGGTACCACGTAAGAGCGCTGTTGCGCATCGAGCCCGATCCCGAACCGGTTGTGTTCGATGCGGTCCTGGAGCCGGGAACAGGACGCGTGGCGATCCAGTCGACCGGCCGGAATTGAGTCATGCAAGATGAACTGCTTCCTTATTATGAGCGTGAACTGCGGTTTATCCGTCGAATGGCCGCGGATTTCGCCGTCAAGTACCCTGCGGTCGCGTCGCGGCTGGAGCTCGAGCCCGACAAGTGTGAGGATCCCCATGTTGACCGGCTGATCCAGGCATTTGCACTGCTGACTGCCCGGGTCCGCCACAAGATCGACGATGAGTTTCCGGAAATCACGGAAGCCTTGCTGGGAATTCTCTATCCCCATTACCTTCGGCCGATTCCTTCGATGTCGATCGTTCAATTCGCGCTCGATCGGGAGCAGAGCGCGATCACTGCCGGGTACGCGATACCGAAAGGCGCAGAACTCCTCTCGAAACCTGTTACAGGTGTTCCCGTCGAGTTTCGAACGTGTTATCCGGTTACGCTGTGGCCACTTGAAGTTAGAAGCGCATCGTTTGTCCGGGCCTCAGCCCTTCCGGCAATGACCGGAGTTGCTTTGAACCCGGATGCTTTTGCGGCCATCCGGATCGAGATCCAGACCGTGGGCGGCGCAAAGCTATCCGAAATGTTAGTTTCGCACCTGCGTTTCTATCTGAATGGTGATAGTCAGATCACCTATACGCTTCATGAGCTGATTTTGAACAACGCCCTTCAGGTCATCGTGCGCGGTCCTCAAGGAAGTCGTGCGGTGGCGCTGCCCGAGAATTGCCTGCGAGAAGTCGGTTTCGGCGACGACGAAGGCCTGCTTCCATACGACGACCGCAGTTTTCTCGGTTACCGGCTGCTTCAGGAGTTTTTCAGCTTTCCCGAGAAGTTCCTGTTTTTTGACGTTCATGGCTTCGATCTCCCTTCGCGTGCCGGCTGGACCGATCGGATGGAGCTGATCATCCTGTTGGGTGAGTTTGGGAGAAGGGAACGACTGGCGGTCCTCGAGCGCAGTGTGAACGCCGATACCTTTCAACTCGGCTGCGCGCCGGCGGTCAATCTTTTCCAGCGGCAGGCCGAACCAATTCGCGTTACTGAAGCGGAAACCGAGTACCGTGTCGTCGCGGATCGGTACCATGAGACTCTTACCGAGATCTATTCCATCGACCGCGTTGTTTCCTCCCGGCCCAATACAGAGGAAGTCCTGGAATACCAACCCTTTTATTCCTTCAGGCATTCGTACGTTCCAGAGCAGGACAGGACGGCATTCTGGATTGCCACGCGGCGTCCTTCGTTTCACAAAGGCGACAAAGGCAGCGAGGTCTATTTGTCCCTGGTCGATCTCGGGTTTCGTCCTGCGGCGCCGCCGGACGAGTTGCTTACCGTGCGAGTGACCTGCACGAACCGCGACCTTCCCGCGAAGCTTCCCTTCACGGGCGCAGACGGCGATTTTGAGATGGAATCGGGACCGATGG
>QHXD01000394.1:0-1820 GCA_003223895.1 Acidobacteriota bacterium | reverse complement strand
AGTGGCGGTTGATCTCGCATCTCTCTCTGAACAGCTTATCGATCATGGATGGACGTGAGGCATTTCAGGAAATCCTGAATCTCTACGATTTTTCCGATGATCCAGTCGTACGCCGCCAGATTGCAGGGATCACCGAAGTCTCCAGCGTGCCGCACATGGCGCGCGTCACGTCGGAGATGGGCTCAACGCTATGTCTGGGAACGCGTGTGGAGATCGAGTTCGACGAAGACCAGTTCGTCGGTACGGGCGCGTTTCTGATGGCGAGCGTTCTGGAACGTTTTATGGGTTTGTACAGTTCGATCAATTCGTTCAGCCAGCTGTGCGCGAAAACGCGCCAGCGAAAAGGACTGTTAAAGCTATGGCCTCCCCGAGCCGCCGAACACGTCCTGGTTTAGAGGAGCTGCTGTTCGACAAAGCATACGACTTCGACTTCTTTCAGGCGGTCCGTCTGCTCACCCGGATCTATCACGAACACGAGCATGTCGGCGGGGACGGAATGCCTTCACGCGAAGTTGTGCGCTTCCACGCCCATCAGTCGATGGAGTTTCCCGCAAGCCAGATCCAGAACGCCGAACGTCCGGCCACACCCACGAGCCCCGCTGGAATGACTGTCGCTTTCATGGGACTGACCGGTCCTCTGGGTGTCTTGCCGTGGCATTACACGGAGCTGCTCATCCGGCTCAGGATGGAGAAAGGCTTCGCTCTCGAAGAGTTCTTCGACCTGTTCAACCATCGCATGATTTCGCTGTTCTATCGCGCGTGGGAGAAACACCGTTTCTTCATATCGTATGAGAGACCCGCTGCACGCCGGGATGGCAGCGATTGCGACGACTTCACGCAGTATCTGTTCGATCTTATCGGTATGGGTACTGGAGGGCTTCGGGGCCGGCTCGCGATGCCCGATATTGCGCTCCTGCGCTACGCGGGCCTCATCACTCAACGTCCTCACTCGGCTACCGCATTGCGCGGAATTCTGAAGGACTACTTTGGAGTGCCGGTAGTTGTTGAGCAGTTCTGCGGAAAATGGTTTCAACTGGACGAGTCGGGTCTGTCCCGCCTCGGAAATAGCGGCTCGCAGAACCAGCTCGGCATCGGCGCCGTTGCCGGCGATGCGATCTGGAATCCGCAGGCACGATTCCGAATCGTCGTAGGGCCGGTGTCCGTCTCGCGGTTCATTGCGTTCCGGCCGGACGGCAAGGCATTTGGATCATTAGTGGAGTGGGTCCGCTTTTTTGTTGGCCAGACGCTCGATTTCGAGCTCCAGGTTGTGTTGAAGGCGGCCGAGGTGCCGGAGTGCGAGCTGACTGACGAAGGCCCGGGCGCGCCTCGCCTGGGATGGATGAGCTGGTTGAAGTCACATGAATCTACGGAAGACGCGCGAGATGCCGTGTTTCCGTGCGTACCGGAGGTCGCACACGCATGAGCGTCAATTTAAAGTCCCTCGTCACGAAACTGAACGCCACCTGCCGCAATACGCTGGAGGCCGCCGCGGGTCTTTGCCTGTCGCGAACAAACTACGAAATCGATATCGAACATCTGCTGATCAAGTTAGCGGATGTTTCCAATTCGGATCTTACTCACATCTGGCGGCAATCCGATGTGGAGACGTCGCGGCTTTCCCGGGACCTGACCCGTGCGATCGAGCGGATGAAAACAGGCAATGCGCGAACACCGGCGCTATCGCAACGCGTGGTCAAGCTCTTGACCGACGCGTGGACGATCGGATCGCTTGATTATGGCGAACAGCAGATTCGCTCAGGGACCATCCTGGTTGCGCTGTTGGCCGACGAAACCCTGTCCCGGCTGGTTTTGAATGGATC
>QHXD01000413.1 GCA_003223895.1 Acidobacteriota bacterium | reverse complement strand
CACCGTCCCGTTCGGTTCAGAGGTGGTCCGCGCGCCGCCCGAGATCACGGCGTAGCGCCCGTCCGAGGTGACTGCGGAGCCTTTCGGGCGCGCTGCGAGTCCGTCCGCCCGGGTGAGCGGAATGCGCGCGACCTCGGCGCCCGGATCGCCTGCGAGGGCACGGGCCAGATTCACGATCGACAGGTTGTTGGCCCTGAAGTTGGGAACGACGATCTCCTGCCCGTTCGGGGTGAACGAAGGAATGAACGGCCGCGTCTGGACATTGGGGTCGCTCGTACCCACCCGCACCCGCGCGACCTCGGCGTGCGCGTCACCCTGCCGCGCGCGATCGACGTCGATGATCGAGATAGTGTTGCCTTCGAAAGCGACCTGCTGGCTTTCCCGATTCGCGCCGACGACCCACCGCCCGTCCGGGCTCGTGGTGATGCCCCAGGGACCGGTCTGCGTCGGGATCCGGATGATCTCCGCGGCCCTGTGGCCGGCGAGCGCCGCTTCAAGATCGATCACGGAGACGTCATTCGTGCCGCCGTTGGCGGTGAACAGATAGTCTTTGCCGTTCCTGCCGCGCCCGAGCGTGATGCCGTCCGTATCCGGGAAACATCCCCAGGAAGGATGGGGAGAGAGCAGAGGAACCGGAGAAAATGTGCCGTTGGACTGCGGGAACGGACGTTCGAACGCGGCCGGTCCGCTGGGAGAAACGAAGGGAACCGGAAACGCCGGGCAGGGAAACCCGGGGTGGCCCAGCGCTAGTTCGACCTCTCCCCGGAGGCTGCCGGTTTGGCGATCGACGAAGGTGATGCGGTTTCCGCCGTCCTCGGTGAGGTGGCTCTCCGCATTGCCGATGATGAACATGTCGCGAAGGAGCACCAGCCCGACGGATCCGAAATGCCCGGTGTCGACGAGTCTCTCCAGCGCCTCGGCGGTATTATCGTGCTGGCGCTTGATCATCTTGCTTACATTCATGACCGCGATGTTTCCGCGCCCGCCGTGCTGCAGGAATTCGGCGTTGTCGGTGGACCCGTGATGGTTGACAACATATGCCGTCTTGCCGTCTTCGCTCACGACGATGTTGGCCGGGTCGCCGAGCGGCCTGCCGTCCAGACGATCCAGCGCCGTTTTCGACCGGCTGACAATGGCGTTGGGCGTGTTGTTGTTTTCCGGCCGCAAGGCTTTCTTCAGGTCGATGGCGTAGATACGCGGGTCTCTGCGGCCAGTTGCCAGTATGAAAGTGTCGGCGGCGAGCGCGGTCTGCGCCAGAAACAGCAGCAAGCCGCCTGCAATCACCGGATTCGGGAGCTTCATATTGAGATCCTCCTCAGCCTGATCCTTCGATGCTCACACGCAACCGCCCGATCATTTTCGGGGCATTCTATCGGCACCTTTGATGACAATTCGTTCGCCTTCGCGAAGGCCGCTGCTGATTTCGACGTACGTACCGCTGCTCTTTCCTGTTTTGACTTCTTTCAAGTCGAACGCTTCCGGATGTCGCTGCACGTAGACGTAGGGTGCGCCTTCGATTTGGAGAACCGCGGTCCGTGGCACAGCAAGCACACGCGATGCGGCGGGATTGCTGTCCAGCACCCGGCTCTCAACGGGAGCGCTGGCATATTCATTTTCGTCCCAGGATTGTTCTTTGCTGTATCGGATGGCACCCGCATCCAGGTTTGGACCTTGATGCGCAAGGGCATCGGCGCGGTCGGTGTATACGAGAACATTGTCGAAGACGAGTCGGTCGGTGCCATCCGGTCCGGCGATGTCGAACACGAGTCTGCCGGTTCCAGCCTTCCCCGGAGTCAGGTCGAGACGAAAGACGCCCGGACGGTCCGGTTTGATTACCGATTGCTTTACGCTAACTCCAGCCACGGTCAGCGTAGCCGTAACGGTCACATCTGCATATGGCAAAAACCGTTCTCCAAGTTTGGATAGGTGAGCACCAATACGAGTGGCTTGACCCGCGATGAATGGCGGCCGGAACGTCGCGAACAACTCCGTCTTGTTGGTATAGACCGTGCCATTGGTTGCTCGCGGATCAGTTGCGTTCGGTGGCTGATTTCCCCGCGGGGGAGCTGGAGCCTGTTGAGCGGCACCAAATTGCACCGCCAGAACCACCAGCACAATCACCGTGCTAACGATAGTCTTCGACGAGAATGTCATGATCATCTCCTTTTCCGTAGTGTTTAATTTCTAATCGCCGGCCGGCGAGCCTTCCGCTCCCGCTGAATAGACTTCATCTTCAACTCGCACTCCGGCACTGCCATACTTGAAGTAGAGCGGTGGAATAACAATCATGTTCAAGAACGTCGATGTCACAATACCACCGAGGATGACGACGGCCATTGGCTGCTGGATTTCCTTACCGGGCTGTCCAACACCAAGCGCAAGCGGGATAAGACCGACTCCTGTGACGATCGCTGTCATCAAAATGGGGCTGAGCCTTTCCAGCGAACCTTGAATGATGGATTGCCGGAACGGAACACTTTCCTGTTGTGCCAGGTGTTGATAATGGGTGACCAGCATGATGCCGTTTCGAGTAGCGATTCCAAACAATGTGATAAATCCAACCAGTGAGGCGATCGACAACGTGCCGCCTGATACGAATACCATGATCACGCCTCCAATGAGCGCCAATGGCAAGTTTGCCATCACGAGTAGCGCGAGCCGCCCGGAGTTCAGAGCCAGATAAAGCAGAAGGAAGATTCCGGCAATCGCAACCACGCTCATGAGCGCGATCTTGCGCGCCGCTTCTTCCTGCGCTTCGAATTGACCGCCATACTGCACAAAGTAGCCTTCCGGGAGCGCGACACCGTGTCCGATCTTCTGACGGATTTCATTGATTACCGAACCGAGATCGCGTCCCGCAACGTTGGACTGAACGATGATTCGACGCTGAACGTTTTCGCGGTTGATCGTGTTTGGTCCTTGATCGACCTGAACGGAAGCTACCTGACTGAGCGGCACTTTGGCGCCAGTGGGCGTATCAATCAGAGTCGATGCAATCGACTCCACAGATTTTCTGGCAGCATCATTGAATCGAACGACAAGATCGAAGGTCCGCTGGTTTTCCAGAACCTGCGACACGGCCTCACCATTAAATGCTGTATCCACGGTTTCGGCGAGAACCCCGGCACGAAGCCCCACAGCGGCAGCCTGTTTTCGATCCATATTGATCTGCAGTTGGGGTACGCCGACCTGGGGTTCCACCATGAGATCGACGACACCCGGCACGGTCTCCATAACCTTCCGAATGTCCTCGGCTTTGTTGCGAAGCGTCACAAGATCGGGTCCGAACAACTTAATAGCAATCTGCGCGCGTGTGCCCGACAGCAAGTGGTCCATACGATGCGACATTGGCTGCCCAACTTCGGAGGTGATCCCGGGGATCTGAGAAAGATTCTGCCGGACCTCTTCCATAATCACCGCCTGTGGCCGATCAAGCTGTTTCGTAACGACTTCTATTTCGCTGGCATTCACTCCGGCGGCGTGCTCATCCAATTCGGCGCGTCCGGTCCTCCGTGTGGTCGAAACAACTTCAGGTGTCTGATGAAGAGTCTCCTCAACGATTCGTCCGATACGGTTGGATTCCTGAAGGGACGTTCCCGGCGGCAGCGATATGTTGATATTCAACGCCCCTTCATTGAATGCCGGCAGGAATTCACGGCCCATTAAAGGGAAAAGCATGATCGCCACGGCCAGCAGGATAAGGGACATGACCACAATGGGAGCTGGACGCTGGAGCGTCCATTCGAGAGTTTTCGAATAATAACGTTTCAGAAAACGCACCAATGCCGAATCGCCGGTCTCGCGTACCAACCGCGATCGTCCCAGCAGGTAGTAGCACAGCGCCGGCGTGACCGTCAGCGCGACCAGCAGAGAGGCAGCAACGGAGGCGATATATGCAAACGCTAACGGTGCGAACATTCGGCCTTCAAATCCGCCAAGGTTCAACAGGGGCATGAACACAAGAATGATGATCAACGTAGCAAACACGATTGAGCTTCGAATTTCGCTCGATGCTTTGAAAATCACAGTTGCCGGTGATTCGGTCATGCTGGATTGCGCATTCAACCTGAGCCGGCGGAAGACGTTTTCGACGTCGATGATGGCGTCATCCACCAACTCTCCAATGGCAATTGCGAGACCTCCGAGCGTCATGGTGTTAACGCTGATACCGAAGTAGGTCATCGTGATTATGGCCGTGACCAGCGAAAGCGGAATTGCAGTCAGGCTGATGAAGGTGGTTCGGAAATTCCAAAGGAACAGGAATAGAACGATTGTCACGAGCAGACCGCCTTCAAGCAGCGCCCGCTTCACGTTTTCCACCGCCCGATCAATGAAAGCGGCCTGTTGAAATGCTTTAGTATCGATGATCACATCATCCGGCAGCGTGGATTTCAATCCTGCCAGGGCTGCTTCGGCCTGGCCATTGACTTCGAGCGTGTTGGCGTTGGGTTGTTCCTGAACAG
>QHXD01000412.1:3059-7524 GCA_003223895.1 Acidobacteriota bacterium | reverse complement strand
CGCGGAACGGAATCCTTCCTGGGGTCGCTCCGATCACCGTAAGCCCGGCCGTTAAGCCATACCTGGGCCTGTATCCGGTGCCTGGCGAGGGAAATGTGATCGTTTCAGAGCCCGGCCGCAGACCGGACGGGACCGTTTTGTTAGCTGCAATTGCAAAGGTTCCGACGAACGATGACTTCGGATTAGGCCGCATCGATCACAACTTCTCTTCCGGGAAATTGGGAACGATCTCCGGTACGTACAACTATGACAGTGGCGAGAGCAGCTCCGAAACCCCTCCCGGTGTGCTGGGCGATTTGTTGGCCCAGGGCTTCAGCAGCCGAAAGCACGTCGTCTCTGTAAACCAGACCAGCATTTTTTCTCCGTCGGTTCTGAACGAGGTAAAAGTGGGGTACAGCTTTACCAATCCGGTGCAGGACATCCCGCTGGTCAGCAGGGATTTCGGCAATCTCGCGTTTCGTCCGGGACGGACTCTGCTGGGCGAAATCGTAGTCAGCCCGCTTACCACAATTGGTTATCGCGTGAACAAGTCGGACTATCAGCAGAAGCTTTGGAGCTTTAAGGACGGTCTCTCCGTTACACGCGGTGCGCATTCATTCCGGATGGGCGTGGACTTCGAGCATTATTGGTACCAGCAGGTGAGCTGCAGCCGCGGGTGCAACGGCAGCTACACCTTCAGTAACCTTGCGCAGTTCCTGCAAGCGCAGCCGCAGCAGCTCGACGTACAACTGCCCGGAGCGGAGAACCCCGACCGGCACATGCGGCAGATCCTGTTCGGCTCGTATTTCCAGGACAACTGGAACGTCCGTCCATCCTTCACCCTCAATTTGGGAATTCGCCACGAGTTCGTGACGGTTCCGACGGAGGAAAAAGGGCTGATCGCGGCGATGAAGACCCCGTTCGATGCGGGCATGTATCTGTCAAAGGAAGCGCAGAAGCTCTATCCCACTTTTCCGACCCTGGACACCGTGGATCGGTTCTACACGAATGCGACGCTCAAGAGCTTCAGCCCGCGCTTCGGGTTCGCTTTCGCGCCAGGAGATAAGAAATTCTCTGTGCGCGGCGGCTTCGGCATTTTCTACGAGCATCCCATGCTCTATAACCTGAGGACGAATATTCAGGAGATGCCCCCGTTCGCTCAGACCGGCTCGATTCTTGCGGCCGAGGCGGCCAGTGCTGGAATCCCGCTTACATTTCCCCGCGCCATCGACAATCCGGCAATCGCAAGTCTGCTCAGGGGCGGAAGCTTGACAGCCCGGGTGATCAATTACGAGCAACACCCGGCGTACATCTATCGCTGGAGCCTGACTCTCCAGCGTGAACTGGGCACGGGATGGGCCTTGATAGCGGGCTACACCGGTTCGCGCGCGCTCCATCTATGGCAGCAGGCCGAGCCGAATGTGAACCGCTGGGTCGGTTTTCCGAACAACGTCCCGAGCGATCAGAAGGTGTTTCCGTTGCGCACCAGCCCGCAATTTGGCGGACGCATCAATACAGTCTTCTCGGAGATTCGCTATCAGTATCCTAACGCCAGCAGTTATCACAACGACCTTGCGGTGGGACTGCAGAAGCGTCTGAGCCAGGGTTTCCTGATGCAGGCTTCCTACACTCTGTCTAAAACTGTGGACGATGGCTCCGGCGTCACGAGCACGGGTGACAACTTCGTTCAGGGGCAGCGCGGCGAATACGCCTGGGACATGAAGCTGAAGCGCGGTCTCGCTTCCTTTGACGTTCGCCATTCGTTCACGACCAACTTCTCCTACAACATTCCTGCTTTCAGTACGCTGAACGGTTGGAAAGGCGTTGTGGCGAAGGGTTGGCAGTTGAACGGAATCCTCACGATGACTTCCGGTTATCCGTTCTCAATCGAAGAATTCCGGACTGCTCAAGTGAATGCGGTCGGAAACCGGGACAATCTTCGCCCCAGCCTGATTTCGGGCGGTAACAATAACCCGATCCGTAAAGGCAATCCGGACGCCTATGTCGATGCGAGCCAGTTTGTTCTGGCGCCCGTCGGCATGTTCGGCAATCTGGGAAGAAACACCGTCATCTCTCCCGGCCTTTTTCAGTTTGACGGCTCTTTGTTCAAGAATTTCACGCTGGTGGAGAACCACAAGGTCCAATTCCGGGCGGAGTTTTTCAATCTGTTCAACCATCCGAACTTCGGCGCACCAGTCGGGAACGGCGGCCCCAACAATGCTCTGTTGGTGAATTCCGACGGATCGCCGAATGCGAACTTCGGGCAGATCTCATATACCCGTACTCCAGCGCGGCAGATTCAGCTTGCGCTGCGGTACACGTTCTAACGCCGGCACCGCCGGTTCTAGAACACGAATCTGATGGCCAGCTCTCCCTGCTGCCGCGGCTGCGCGGCCTGGATTCGGCCGAATGCATCCGAGCGCACGTTCGTTTGATAGAAGATGCTCGCACCTCCAAGATTGTCGCGCCCCAATACGTTGAAGACCTGCCCGATCAATTCGATCTTTCGGGCCTCGCCAAGAGCAAACGCCTTGCTGATCCGGAGATCGAGCCGGGAGAACAAACTGCTGTCGATCTGGCTTGCTGAGAACGGTGCCAGGCCGAGCGTTGCGCGATATGCGTTGACAGCGACCAGCATGGCGGCGGTGTTGCGATTGCCCATGTTCTTCGTCGTGCCCGGCACGTAATCGGTGATGGCGCCGTCGCTATTGAGGTCAACACCCGCCTTGGCGCTGAAGGGGTACGACGTCCGGAGATTCCAGATCGCGCCAACAACGATCTTAGCGGGCAATTGCCCGCCGCCGCTGAATACGAACTCATGCCGGCGATCGGCGTTCGAAGGACCGACATCGCGGCCTGGATTGTAGTTGTCGGTGATCACGCCTCCGATGCCGACCCCTACCAGGTCGGGACTTCCAAAGGTGCTATCCTGCTTCGCCAGCGTGTAGGAGACCTGGTACTGGTAATTGTGTGAGAGGCGTTTCTCGAGACGGAACAGCAGTCCCTTGTAGTTGTACCGGCCGATTGGTTGGTATTGGATGATTTGCCCCCAGTCGGGCAGCGGGCGCGCCAACGTGTCCGGATTCCTGGTGTTGACCTGAACCTGGGTTGGATAGTCGGTGGCCTTCTGATAGACGCCATCCACATGGACCGCCATATCGGACATGAGTTGCTGCGAGAATCCCACGCTCGTGGTGCGCACGGGCGCATTCACGAGGTTGTCGGCGATGATATTGATATTCGGCGCCGCGGCCGACACAAAAGCCGCCGGATCGCGGCCCTGGTAGGGATCCGGGTAAGGCACGTTGCCCGTGAGGTTGATCGTCGCCTGCCTCAGGGCGCTCACCTCAGTACGCGGCACAATGTTCGTAACGTTCGTGTACACGAGACCGTACCCCATCCGAACCGTCGACTTTCCGTTGTTCGCGATGTTCCACGCCAGACCCAGGCGGGGCCCGAAGTTGTTCTTGTCGCCGCGTGACCCAAAATTCGCATACGGAAGCGGCCGGGGGTAGTCTGACTGCTTGACCCAATCGTCCCAAATGCCGGTTTGCAGGTCGTAGCGCAGGCCAAGGTTCAGCGTCAGGCCGCGGGCCGGCTTCCACTCGTCCATCACGTAAACGGCATAGCTGTGATTCCGCATCTCCCGTCGGAGATTCGGAAACGATGCCTGGAATCGCGTGGCGCCTTTCAGATTCGCGAAGCTGAAGTTCGGATCGGAGGGATTGAAATACTGATCCTGACTGAAGGTCCAGGTGCCGAAGATGTTTCCGGGGGCCCATTCGTGGGTCGGGAAGAATTGGATGCTGCCGCCAAATTTCCAACTGTGCTTTCCGGTGGTGATCGATAAGGCCTCCTGCGCCTCCGTAAACGTGGTCCGGGTGCCCGCGTTCGATACGCAAGGCGGTAAGCACTGGTACGTTCCCCACGTGAGGCTGGGAAACTGGTACACCGAGCCGCCGATGATCGTCCCGCCGCCCATGGAAGCCGGAATCGTCACCACCTGCTGATACTGCTTGGGCGCATAGGCCTTGTTCAGGAAGCCACGGTCCGACGCAGCCCCGCGCATGAAATAAAACTCGTTCAGCACCCGGTTGGAGAGGGCCCACGTGTGACCGATGGCGTGCATGTCGCGCGGAATCAGGTCATCGTTGTTGCTGAAGGCCGCCATGCTGTTTGCGCCGCATCCGCTGCAATAGAACAGGGTGTGCTGATTGACGTAGCGGTAGAAGAGGTTTTGCTTGTCGCTGATCTGATAATCGGCGCGAATGAACCCGATATTGGTGTAGGACCCGCCCTCAAACGTGCCCTCGAGCGCCTTGTAAAGATCCGGCCTGCCGGTGTTGACCGTAAAGAAGTTGTGCTCGCGGGTACGCTCGAAAGTGCCGAAGTAGTGCAGGCGGTTCTTCAAGATCGGCCCGCCGAGCGCAGCGCCGAATTCGTGGCGCTTGTAATCCGGTTTCGTCGCGTGCTGCAGTTCCTGGAA
>QHXD01000412.1:578-2942 GCA_003223895.1 Acidobacteriota bacterium | reverse complement strand
TGCTCGCCGCTGATCGCTGTGGCGTTCGAGAGCCCATCCACCAGATAGCTCGTGGAGCTGGTCGAAATTCCCGCGCCGACGTTGACGGCGCTTCGCTTGGCCCGCGTCGTATCGGTCCCTGTCCCCGGCAGCAGCAGAGTGAGGGCGAGAGTGCCGCGATCCTGGAACGGCAGCGTTTCAATCTGCTGTTGGGTGACAACCGCTGCCACTTCGGTCTTCGTCGTTTCCACAACCGGCGACTCGCCAGTGATCGTGATGGATTCTTGAACGCCCTGAATGCCCAGAGTGAAGTCTTTGGTATATTCAAGGCCGATGGTGAGCGTGGTGTCCTTGACTTCCTGGGTTGCAAACCCGGGCAACTCGGCCTTGAGGTTGTAGCGTCCAGGTGGAATGCCGCCGAGACGGTACCGCCCGTTCTCTTCCGTCACGATCGTTCTGACGACGCCGCTTTCGGCATTCGTCACCGTAATGGTCACACCCGGCAGAATGCCGCCACGGCATTTGAGACCTGCGCCGAGGCCGACACGACGGCCACGCTCATCAACAACAGTACTGGCAAGTATCGAGACATATTGCTCTCCTCACCTAAAATGAGCCGCGTATACGGCTACAAGTAGTGCTGGTGAAAGAAAAGCGTTATTAGTACTGTAGACCGTTTCCAGCTCTTAGTAACTGCGCTGCACCCTCGGTCCAATGCACCTTCTCGAGCCCGATTCTACTGTTTGTAAAAAAACGTGATGAATTAAAGACGGCGACTTCTCGAAGATCGTACGGTTGGTGGTAAATCCCCATCCCTCACCTCCGCGAACGTCGGAACACTGACGAGAAACCATCCCCTTTGAGCAGAGGATTAAGAATACGCGTATTAGTACTTTCGTTTGCCAGGCCTGTCAAGGGATCTTTCCAGACTGTGATAAAATGCCCTGGATTCCCAAAGGAGAAATGACCGTGAGACAAAAAGTTTGTGGCGTGTTACTGGCGCTGATTATTCTTCTCGCGACGGTTTCTTTGTGGGCGCACCACTCGCCTTCGGCCATATTCGACATGTCCAAGCGAATTACAATGGCGGGCACGCTGACGAAGATCGATTGGGTCAATCCGCACATTGTTGTTCACATCGATGGGAAAGCTGAAGACGGAAAAGCAAAGACCTGGGTTTTTGAAAGTAATCCGCCCGCATGGTTCCGCAGAGTAGGGGTTGGCAGGGCCGACTTCGCCAAGTCAATCGGGCAAGCTGTTAAAGTCGAAGGTGTCGGTGCGAAGGATGGTTCGCTATATGGATATCTGCAAAAGATTACGTTTGCCGACGGTAATTCTTTGGAACTCACTGATGCGTCCGACACACCGCGCTGAAAGGAGAATCAGGTGATGAACCGTTTCTTTTATACCATGATGGCCGCGCTGTTGCTTCCCGCTCTGGCTGGTGCTCAGAAGCCTGTAGCGGCACACCCCGACTTAAGTGGGTTGTGGCTCTTTTCTATCGGTCTGCCTTCAACAGCTTTGAAAAAAGAAGTCAATGGCAAGGTTGAAATCAATAGGATTGATGCCAGCGGCCGCCGGGCCGTGAGGTCCGATGTTCCCGGGGCCCTGCCGTCCGCTCCTGGACCTTCGTACAAGCCGGAGTTTCAAGCGAAGGTGAAGCATCTCTCGGACAACGAAAGCAAGCTCGATCCCGTCTTCTACTGTGACCGACCCGGTATTCCGCGGATCGGGTCTCCGCGGCGGATCATTCAGTTTTCAAACGAGGTTGTCTTCCTTTATGAAGACATTTCCGGCGATCCATACCGCGTCATTCCAACCGATGGCCGTCCGCACCGCAAGGACGGGAACCCTTCATACTACGGTGACTCCGTTGGGCACTGGGAGGGAGACACATTGGTGGTTGAATCCACGAATTTCGTCGAGGAGACATGGTTTGGCGAAGAGGGATATTTCCACTCCGATGCCATGCGCGTTACCGAACGTTTGTGGCGCGTTGGCGAAAATCTGGCGTACCAGGCAACGGTAGATGATCCAAAAGTTCTCACGGCGCCCTGGACGATGCCGGTTCGAGTGGTGAAGCCATCGAACGAGCCCCTGGAAGAGTCTCCGCGATGTATCGAAACGGATGGTCCAAAGTTGCTGAATAACGATCATCACGGCCAGAGGTAGAACTAGCGCACGACTTTGGCTGGCGCCACAACAGGCACGGCGGGCGCAGGGGGTTTGGCAAACTTCGCTGGATCTATCGCGACGTTCGGCTGCACGTCATCCAGAGTGTACGTGGATTGCCCGTCGGTCCACGTCACACGCCATTGAAAAGGCATTTTCACTCCGGCCACTTCACGGTAATCCGAGTAGTCTATCTGGGTGGGAACCGGACCA
>QHXD01000412.1:0-523 GCA_003223895.1 Acidobacteriota bacterium | reverse complement strand
GCCTGAACGACCTGGACCGAGCGTTCGTTGATTGAGGTGGTCGGGAAACCTGTACGCCAGTCGGTAAGGGTTTGCTTCAGTCCGCCCGGGAAAGCAAGATCAAAATCCAGTTTGATTCCGTCCAGATCCCCTCCTGGGGCGAGCTGGAGCACCGACACCGGTTTATCCGGACCCACGATCCAGGCATTACGCCCGTCATAGGTGGTGACGCTGTCGCCATTTTGTGTATAAGCGATAACCGTCCGCTGTCCTGTAGCCTTCGCGTACACCTCCAGGGCAACCTTCCCGTGATAGCTGTCGAATCCTTCGTAGCTCCCTTTGCCCACAAAGCTGGTCAGGGTTGCCAGGCGGCCGGCGCCGCCGAGTGCCTGGATATACCGGTTGAGAATATCATCGGCGGTCGGACCCGCAGGAGCCCGGCGGTTGATTTCGACTTCGTTCGCATCGTCGGGAGGCGGCTCGCTGTACTGTTCCAGCAAACTTGGAACGACCTTTGGAGATGGGCTGCCGCGATGGCATGTAT
>QHXD01000411.1 GCA_003223895.1 Acidobacteriota bacterium | reverse complement strand
CGCGAGCCTTCAAGCGCGAGTGGTTGAGTTGATCGAGATCCAATCCCGGCGCCTGGATCGTAATGACGAAGAACATCGCCAATTTGAGACTTGGCAACGGGAATTCCAACACGAAGCTCAAAGGCGGCACGAAGAGTCCATTGCTCGACTCGACCGTATCCTGGAAAGACTCACCGGAAACAATTGATCGCTAGTTACCGAATTTCGATTTATGGAGATCAGGAACATTCAGGAGTTGATCCGCTTTTCAGACGACAAGATGCAGAAGATCCTGCTATTCGACTCGGCCAGATACTTCTGCGACCTCTATTGCCTGAAGCCGGGACAGGAACAGCGGGTTCACAGTCACGCGGAATCGGATAAGATCTATTTCGTTCTTCGAGGCAAGGGTGTGTTTCACATCGCAGGCGAAGAGAAGGAGCTCGAAACAGGCGAGACCGTGATCGCGAGGCCCGGCGACGATCACGGCGTGAAGAATGCATCCGCTGGCGATTTGGTATTACTTGTTTTCATGACACCCCGTCCATAATCAAAAAGCAAAGAGAGGGAAAACGATGGGGCGAAACGCGCAATTGATCCGGCAGTGGGCAATCCTGAAGCAGATTGAAACGAACCGCTGGACAACGATTCTGGACATGGCCGGGCAGCACGTGGTTTCGACGAAGACCATTCGCCGGGACCTTGCGGCGCTGATGGAGGCCGGCTTTCCGCTCTACGACGAACGTTACGACGGCAAGGTCTACTGGCGGCTCAACGAGGAATACAAAGGACTTCCTCTGGCGAGCCTTTCGCTTTCAGAGACTGCTGCGCTCTACTTCAGCAAGAAACTCGTCGTCAATCTGGCGGCCCCTCCCTTTTCCAACGATATTGCATCGGCTTTCAAGAAGATCGAGAGCGCGCTCCCCGAGCGCAACATCCAGTTTCTGGACAGCCTCGATGCCATGATCAGTGTCCGGGCCGACGCGCCGAAAGATCTGGATCATTCCAAGAACACGATCCGGATTTTGATGGAAGCGATCGGCGAAGAAGTGCGCGTCAAGATGCAGTACTACTCCGTCCACAGCCAGCAGAAGAAGACGTACACGATCGATCCGTATCGTTTGATGTACTTCCGCGGAGGGCTTTATCTGTTTGCGCGTGTCGAAGAGTACAACCAGATTCGAACATTTGCTGTCGAGCGTATCGAGAGTATCGAGAAGACCAGGGACGAATTCGAAAAACCGCCCGACTTTTCCGTCGAGAGTTACCTGGAATCCGCGTTCGGAGTCGTGAAGGAAGATCCTTTCGACGTCGAGATCATCTTCAATAAGGACATCGCCGAGTACGTGCGGTCCCGGGTCTGGCATCCGTCGCAGGTGGTGCGCGAGATTGGGGGCGGCCGTATCACGATGAAGATGCACGTTGGCGGCGAATTCGAGCTGGGCTCGTGGGTCCTCAGCTTTGGGCCTTCGGCTACCGTCGTTTCGCCCGAGCGTCTCCGCCGGCGCGTGGAAGCCGAGCTTGGCCGGGCCCTCGAAAATTACCGAACGGAAGTAACCGTCGCCCCAAGAAAATCCAAAAAAGTCGACTCCAAAAAGGCTGCTGCAGCGGGGGCCCGCCGAAGTTAAAGTTAAGAAGAAGCCAGAAGCCAGAATGAAGACGACAGTAAGCAGATGAAGACCACAGAAGCCAGAACGGAGAATTCAAAGCGAGCTCTCCGCTCTCCATTCTGGCTTCTGGCTTCTGGCTTCTGGCTTCCTTCAACCCATGTGGCATAACAACATCTTGCAGGTCATCGGTAACACGCCGATGGTCCGGTTGAATCGCGTCACCCGAACTGTGCGGCCGACGCTACTGGCGAAGCTCGAGTACCTGAATCCTGGTGGCAGCGTGAAGGATCGCATCGGCGTGGCAATGCTGGAAGAAGCTGAAAAGTCAGGGAAGATCAAGCCCGGCGGCACCGTCATCGAGGGCACGTCTGGGAACACGGGCATGGGCCTGGCATTGGCCGCGGCGATCAAGGGTTATCAGTGCATCTTCACGATGCCGGACAAGATGAGCCAGGAAAAGATCGATGCGCTGCGGGCGCTGGGTGCCGAAGTCATTGTCACACCGAGCCAGGTCGAGCACCACGATCCGCGCAGCTACCATTCCGTGGCGCTTCGTCTCAGCCGCGAAATTCCGAACAGCCTTTTCCCGAACCAGTACGAAAATCCCGCGAATGCCGAAGCGCACTACCAGACCACGGGGCCGGAAATCTGGAATCAGACCGAGGGCAAATTGACGCATGTTGTGATCGGTGTCGGCACAGGCGGCACAATCACAGGCATCGCCCGGTTTCTCAAGGGAAAGAATCCAAACGTCCGGGTTATCGGGGCGGATCCGGAGGGTTCGATCTTTGCGGAGATGTTCAAGACGGGCCGCAAGCCGCAGGTACAGCCGTACAAGATGGAGGGCATCGGACAGGATGAGATGCCCGCAAACGTGGATTTCTCCGTTATCGACGAAATTCACTCCGTCTCGGACCGGGACGCCTTCCTGCGCACCCGCCAGCTCGCGCGGGCCGAAGGAATCTTCGCCGGGGGGTCGTCCGGAGCAGTTCTGCACGTGGCGTTGAAATGCGCGGAGAAGCTGACGGAAAACGACACCGTGGTGATCATCGTTGCAGACTCCGGCACGCGATACCTCAGTAAGATTTACAACGACAACTGGATGCGGGAGAATCAGTTCCTGGCGCCGCGCCTCGACGTAAAGGCGGGCCAGGTTGTACAGGACAAGGTCCGGCGCACCGGAAAGCTTGTTTCCATCCCCCTCGGTCTTGCCGTGGAGGACGCCGCAAACCTCATGCGCGAGCACGATATCTCGCAGCTTCCGATCATTGAAAGCGGCGAAGTTGTCGGGAGCCTGAGCGAGACCCGCATCCTGAAAATTCTGGTTGCCGATTCCGGCGCCAAGCGGAAGCCCGTGGCCGAGTATATGGAGAAGCCATTTCCCGTGGTTGTGGAAGACGCGTCGCTTACCGACGTCTCAAATCAACTCGATCGCGATACGGGCGCCGTCCTGGTTCGAAACGCCTCCGGCTTCGACATCATCACCAGGGCCGACCTGATCTTTTTCCTTACGAAGCAGAAGACGTAACTGTCTCTGGAGCGCTCTGCGGATTTCGCAGAGTGAACTTCGTAGCGGCCACGATCACCGCGATCAGCGCAACACTCAGCATGCCGATCAGCACCCACCAGTAGATTCCCGCGATCAGGGTACCGAGATACGAATAAACAAGAATGGAGGGTATGATTCCGACGGCCGTCGCCAAAAGGAATCGTGTATACGGCACTCCCACCAGGCCGGCGCCGTAGCTGACCGCATCGAACGGAACGAAAGGCATGATCCGGACAACGAACATCGCCTGGAGTCCGTATTTCTTGAAGAAGTTTTCAGCTTTCTGAATGGAGCCGCCCACGATCTTTTGGGCGAAGGGCTTTCCGAGGGTTTTTGAGAGCAGAAAGCACAGCGACGCTCCCAGAACGGTTGTGGCCCACGACAGAAGGCTTCCCCATACAGGACCGAACACCAGGGCATTGGTGATCGTCACCACATTTGCCGGAAGCGGGGCAATGATGGCTTGTGCCACCATCAACAGCGCCGAGATAACAATTGCCCACGACCCGAAACTCAGCAGCGTGGCGCGCAGATTCTCGACGCTACCTGTTTTTGGTCCGATGACCAGCAGCACAGCCAGTGCTACTGCGATGATGACTCCAGCTGAAATGCTGACCCACCTGTTCACAACGTGCCTCCATGATTTCCATCCGCCAGTTTGGTGAGCAACATTCCTTCCATTTTTCCGGGCGCAACGTTTGCGGCTGGATTGCCGGCCTGGAGGCGAAAATCCGCACCAACTCCCGGTTTCAGGCCGGACGTCATCTGCTCCTTATGATGTTCTTGTCTTTTGCGATACTGCTATTGCCGATGCCCAAGGGCTGGGACACAAGTGGAAACAAGACCGCAACCCAGTGTCGTCCGCGGCTGATTAACGAGGCGTGCGTCCTGCGGTTCGATTCGTGTCCTTTGTGCATTCTCTTCTCGGTGATGGTTTGTTTTTGACACTATTCGGGGACTTCCGTTCCACTGCGTTTCGTTCCTGGTTCCACCGTACGCATTGCTCGTCCAGGCAGAAATCATCCGAAAAAGACCAGAGTGACGACCACAAAGATAGGAAGGAGCACCGCCGTCGAGTACAGCAGGTAGCCGCCGAAAGAAGGCATCTCGACGCCATGGCGTTCGGCAATGCTCTTGACCATGAAATTCGGACCATTGCCGATGTAACTGTTCGCTCCCATGAAGACCGCGCCGGCGGAGACTGCCCGTAAGAGAGAAACACCTAAATCCGAATGGAGTAAGCCGCCCAGATTCTCTGCGGATGTTCCGACGAGTCCGGACGCCATTGCCGTAAATGTCAGCAGGAAACTCGACAATATTCCCGACAGCCAGAAGTACTGCCATGGTGCGTGCAGATTAAAGTGGGACGCACGGTCGTGCAGGATTTCGAGGGCCGGAACCATGGTTACGAAGATGCCGGCAAACAGGGCCGCGACTTCGGCGATCGGGTGGAAGTGAAAGTGATTCGCTTCATGGATCGAACGCGGGGTCGTGAACCAGGACAGGAGGGCCATCGCGATCATCAGAGCTTCCTGTATTCCCCTTGCCCACTGGAAGTAACCGCTTAGAACGGCAGCCGTCATCACGCCGATCAGGTACAGGAAACTTCGTTTACCCTGGACATGCAAGCGACGGCGCGGTTGAACTTCTTCAGCCA
>QHXD01000410.1 GCA_003223895.1 Acidobacteriota bacterium | reverse complement strand
CTTCTCCATTCCTGTTTTTCGGCCCGCTGCCGGACAAGAGTGACGGTTACCGTGATTTTCGCGAGACCGATATCAACGGCTACTTCCAGGACGATTGGAAAGCCCGGTCCAACCTTACTTTCAACCTCGGGCTTCGTTATGAGTTCGTGAGTAATCCAACCACGGACAAGCACCCGCTGAATACGATTACGGACTATCAGACCGCCAGGGCATTCACACCGGTTCCGAACGTCTTCCTCAAAAACCCGTCGCTGCGAAACTTCGATCCGCGCTTCGGTTTCGCCTACGATCCATTTCGCGATCACAAGACTTCCATTCGTGGCGGCTTCGGCATTTTCCACAATCCCATCGCCCCGCGCACCTATGCTTCCGCGTATTACTTCAATCCTCCGTACAGCTTCACGGTTCAGGTTTTCCCGGCATTCCCAACTCCGACGTTTGCAGCTCCGCTGCCTTCACAGAGCAACGCAGTAAACTACGATACGCGGTCCACGCCTTATCAAATGCAGTGGAATCTCAATATTCAGCGGCAAGTCATGGATGCCACGATCCTGACCGTCGGATACGTCGGTTCGCGGGGCGTGCATCTTTTCTACCAGCGCGACCAGAATCCACCGATTCCTTCCACGGGTCCGAACGGCAGGCCGGTTTTTGCCACGCTGGCGCCATTCGGCATTGCCACCAATCCGCGCGTCAATCCGGCCCTCGGCCCGTACAATGGCGCGGAGGCGAGCGGCAACTCGGTGTACCATTCTCTGCAAGCGAATCTGAACCGTCGATTCCTGAACAACATTCAGGGACAGGTTTCCTATACCTGGTCGCATTGCATTGACGACAGCTCCAATACGTACGGGCTGGAGGGTGGATTCCCGGCCATGAATCCTTACAATGTCTCGCTGGATCGTGGAAACTGCCTGTTCGACCGCCGGCAGTCTCTGGTCGTGAGCAGCGTTGTGGCGGTGCCGTTTAACGGAAAATTCAAAGGCCATCAGCTATTCGAAGGCTGGCAGGTCAGCGGGATCGGGACGGTTCGAACCGGCGCGCCTTTCACCGTTGGAGACGGATTCGACCAGGCGGGTATGGGCGCTGCTTTTGTCAACCCTCGTCCCATTCTGAATCCCGGCCGCACTGCCGAAAATATCAAAGTAGGCTCCCTGGAGCGGTGGTTCGATCCAACAGCGTTTTCTTTGCCGCCTGTGGGCGAGTTGGGGAATGCCCCCCGCAATTTCCTGATCGGCCCGGGCTTCTGGAACGTCGATTTTTCGGCGATGAAGAACACCAGGATCACCGAATCCGTGAACCTGCAGTTCCGCGCCGAATTCTTCAATATCTTCAACCACGCGAACTGGGGCTTGCCTAACGCCGCCGCGTTTGTGCAGGGGCCGAACGGGGGCGGGACCTACAATCCGATCGCCGGCCGGATCACAACGCTAGCGAGCCCGATGCGGCAGATCCAGTTTGCGCTTAAACTGATCTTTTAATATGCAAGTGAACAGGATCCTTACGACACACACGGGAAGCCTGATCCGGCCACCGGAAGTGCTGGCATTTCTCGACGCGTTCGAACGCGGCGAGGAGGTCGACGAGAGTAAGTGGACTGAAGCGATGTCTCAGTCCGTGGCCACGATCGTTCGTGAGCAGGTGGATGCCGGCATCGACATCGTCAGCGACGGTGAGATCGGCAAGGTAAGCTGGATCTCATACCTGTACGAGCGCCTCAGCGGCCTCGAAGTGCGAGAGCTTCCTCCGGGATCGATTGTCATGCCGCCAAGCCGTGACCGGCAGATGTTCCCGGAATTCTATGCCGAGGAAGAGAAACAGTTCGCCCATGCGATCCGCCGTGTGGTCATGCTTGGAGCGAAAGGTCTCCGTGAGCGGCGAGGTCTGACTCCTTCGGGGCCCGAGCAATGGACGTGCACCGGTCCGATCAGGTACGAAGGGACGGCTTTATTGCAGCGCGATATCGATAATCTGAAGGCCGCCCTGAAGACTGCGAACGTCACTGGCGCATTCCTTCCGGTCGTCGCGCCGGCAAGCGTGTACTGGCTCCACAACGAGTACTACAAGACAGACGAGGAGTTCGTGTACGCCGTCGCCGAGGCACTGCGCACCGAGTACCGGATGATCGTGGATTCCGGGTTGCTCCTGCAGGTCGACGATGCGGTGTTGGTACACGAATACGATTCGATCCTGTCCTGCGGCGGCTCCGTCGACGACTACCGCCGATGGGCGCAGGTCCGAATCGATGCCTTGAAGAACGCACTCCGTGGCATTCCCGAGGACCGAGTGCGTTATCACGTCTGCTGGGGAAGCTGGCATGGCCCGCATGCATACGATCCCTCACTCGCCGACGTTGTGGGTTTCGTGCTCCAGGTCCCGGCACGCTATTACTCGATCGAGCAGGCGAACGCCCGCCACGAGCACGAATGGCGCCTGTGGGAGACTGTGAAGCTGCCGCCCGGCAAGGTGCTCATTCCGGGCGTTGTCACGCACCACACGAACATTGTCGAACATCCCGAACTGGTGGCGCAGCGACTCATCAGGCTTGCTCGTGTGGTTGGCCGCGAGAACGTGATGGGCGGCACCGACTGCGGCTTCGCGCAGGGCGCGTACGTCCGGCGAGTGCACCCCTCGATCCAATGGGCTAAGCTGCGGGCGCTCGCTGAAGGAGCCGCGCTGGCGACCCATGAGCTCTGGGGAACCCCCATGTCGGCCTGATCGCGCATCAAACGCGGGCTGAAGCCCGCGACTACATTCACAAACGAACGTTGATCCCAAATGTAGACGCGGGCTTCAGCCCGCGTTTTGCAACACCCTAAATGCGCACGCCGGAGTATATTGTCGCCAACCACCATCGGGAGGAACGATATGAAACTCACCAGACGCGAGTTCGGTTCGATGACGCTTGCCTCGCTGGGGCTCGCCCTGCCGCGCACATCACGTGGGGCCGCGGCGTCGATGCCGGCCGGCGCGATCGATTGCCACAACCACGTTGTCGGACCGCAAGCCAAATATCCTATGGCAGCGAACCGCTCTTACACTCCGCCAGAAGCATCTGTCGCCCAATTGAAAGCCTTGCGGGTCGAGATGGGCGCTACGCGGAATGTTATCGTTCAACCGAGCTTCTACGGTTTCGACAACTCCTGCATGCTCGATGCGCTGGCCCAACTGGGAACTTCCGCGCGCGGCATCGCCGTGGTTCCCCAGGATGTGCCGGATGTGGAGTTGCGTCGCCTGGCCTCGCGTGGGGTCACCGGCGTGCGACTCAATCTTGCAAACGCAGGCATTCGCGAGCCCAGGGCGGCCATCGATGGGATCAACGCCTTCGTCCCGCGTTTCGTGCCTCTCGGCTGGCACATCCAGATCAACACCGAGCTTCCCATGGTCGCGGCGATCGCATCGACGCTGGGTTCCCTCCAGGTGCCGGTCGTGCTCGATCACATGGCCAACCTCGAGGCTGAAAAAGGCGCCAGTCAGCCCGGCTTCGGCGCACTCCTCGAACTGGTTCGCGGGGGCAATATCTATGTCAAACTTTCCGCGCCATACAATCTCTCAAAGCGGCCGGATTATGCCGACGTGATTCCGCTCGCGAAGGCTCTCATCGCCGCCCGGGCCGATCGCATGCTGTGGGGGACCAACTGGCCGCATCCCGGCGCGGTGCGCGGGCTGCCACCTGGCCAGATCAGCCCATATCAGAAAATAAACAACCCGAATCTGGTGCGCGTGCTCGAACAAGAGTGCCCGGATGCAGCCATGCGCAAAATGATCCTGGTGGATACGGCAGTCCGCCTTTATCGATTCGCATGAGTAGAGAGTAGAGCCGGATCAACGCGGGCTAAAGCCCGCGACTACGTTTGGGATCAACGTTCGGTCTGAATGTAGTCGCGGGCTTTAGCCCGCGTTTGGACCTGTATTGTCCACGTCCAGAAATAATGTATAAGTGGAGGCATAGCTGCGTGATCTTAACGAAGCACGAAACGGAGTGGTTTGCGAAAGGGTCGATAGAAGGAACAGGACGCGTCCCTCAGTATCGCATTAGTGGTCTGCCGCCCGGCGAGCACGCGCTTGTTGCCGAATTCCCGGACCGGGGCTGGTGCATCCTGCGGTGGAACGATGACTGGCACGGCAACTGGACTGGAGAGTATGCCACCGCCGATGCTGCTATCGCGGCCTTGAGCGAGGAAATTGCCGGCACCGCAATTGCATAGTTGAAATCCACCTCGGACCCGCCAACCGTTATGAAGGCCGTCGGTCTCTCCGTTCTTCTCTTTCTGGTTCTCGGTGCGCTTCTCTTTGTTCCTGCGGGCCGGCTGGACTGGACCGCCGGCTGGATCTGCCTCGCCATCATGGTCGCCGGATTCTCCTATGTCACGCTTCGCGTTGCACGCCGCACACCCTCACTGCTTCGCCGGCGCATGAAAGCGGGGGCCGGCACGCCGCTCTGGGATTGCATCGTGATCATCTTTCAGCTCCTTTTCATGATGATCCTGATAGTCGGTGGACTGGATAAACGATACGGCTGGTCTTCGCTGCCCGCCTGGGCGCAAGGGCTGGGTGTGATAATGATGATTGCGGCGCTGCTGCTTCTGGGCTGGGCCATGGGGCAAAACCCGCACTTCGAGACTACGGTCAGGATTCAGGAAGACGAAAAGCACCGCGTCATCGATAGCGGTCCGTACCGGCTGGTTCGACATCCAGGTTATGTCGCGGCCATTCTCCTGATGATCGGAATGGCGCTCACGCTCGAGTCAGCGTGGGCACTGGTCCCTGCAACACTTGGCGCGGCCGAACTGATCGTACGGACCGCCCTCGAGGATCGTTTTCTGCACGCCAATCTCAAAGGGTACCGCGAGTTCGCCCGGCGAACCCGATATCGTCTTGTACCCGGCGTCTGGTAGGCCGGCAGCGCAAGGGTGATCGAATTGAATCTCAAAACGTCTGCGATCTTGAGTCGTTTCATCAACGGCCGCGGCATCGCGGGTCTCGCCGTTGTGGAGAAGTCAGGGGCACAACCCGAAGCGCTTTGGGTTCCGTCGTCGATCTCCAATGAGCCGATATTCCTTGCCTACAGCATAACGAAGACAATCATCGCGGTTCTGTTCCTTCTATTAGAGGAGGAGAAGCGACTCGATCTCGATGATCCATTGACGCGTTGGTTTCCCCGGATCACTGGCTCCGAACAGATATCGCTTCGCCAACTCCTCAACCATACAGCGGGCGTATCTGATTACGGCCCGCTTCCGCAGTATCACGAGGCGTTTAGATAATCAGAATCTGTCGAGTCGGCTTCGATTGATCAAGCTGCCATCTGATCGCCGATACGATTATTTCGAAGGCGCCTTGAGTTCGTCGTAGACGGCCTGTATCGCCGCCTTGTATCGCTCGTTCTTATAACCAGGGTACTTGGAGTTCAGATTAATCGACGCGGCCGCCTCGTCAACACTTTTGCCGGCTTTGTTGGCGTCGCGTACCGCGGCGACGAAATCGGTTATGAACCGCTGATATTCCTGGAGCTCCGCGGGTTTCCTCAATGGGCTATGACCGACGATGAGTGTGTCGACGTCCTTAACGGTAGCCACCGCCCTGCCGACCGTTTGGGCATATTCGAGACCGCTGCCGCCGTTGTTTCTGTCGAGTGCTGGAGCGTCCTTCCATGCAAACATGTCACCGGTTTGCATCACGCGCAGCGCGGTATAAACCACCCAGGTGTCGCCGTTGGTGTGGCCGCGGCCGAAGTAGTACAGATCGATGCGATCCTTACCGCTGCCGACCGACATCTTGTCCTTGAACGTCCTCTTCGGCAGAAACTTCGCTTTGTCGCCCTTGAAGGCATCCATTTTCTGCATGTTCGCCTTCGTGTTCTCGTGGGCAACGATATCCACTGTCGCTCCGAACGCCTCGTTGCTGCCGGTGTGGTCTCCATGGGTATGGGTATTGATAATCGTCGTTATTGGCTTGTTCGTGACGGTCTTGATCTTATCGAGGATCACCTGACCCCATCCGGCCAGCTTCGTATCCACAACGACAACGCCGTTATCTGTGATGAAAACACCGGTGTTCCCCCCGCTGAAGGAGTCGCGATTCGTAGGGTCCGCACCAGTGATCATATAGAGGTTGTCTTTGACCTTCTCCACTTTCGTGGCGGCCAACGCTGCCGCAGGCAGGCCCTGGGCCGGTTGCTGAGAGCCGGCTGCCATCGATAGAGCTGCGGCTGCAGCCAGCACAGCCAATACGATTACTCGTTTCATCAAACACCTCCCATAGAAAGCTACTCAATATCGGTCAGCCAGGGAAAGAAAAAAGACAACTGTAGCGGCGGTCTGTGACGTCTGTGACCGCCGGTCTTTCCTGGAGTCAACGAAATGCCGGCGGTCATAGACCGCCACTACAGTTTCGGCTTCCGTCCCTGGAACGTTTTTCAGCATCCTGCTAATGAATTCAGCGTTACGATGGCCTGGAGGTGAGCTATGACGATTAGCCTGGATAACACTACCGTGCCCGCGAAAGACAAGATCGCGTCGGCCGAGTTCTTCGCCGAAATATTCGGACTGTCGGTCACACCGGGCCACTTTGCACAAGTGCAGGTCAACGAGAGCCTGACTTTGGCCTTCGCTGACGAGCCGGAACTATGGGGCGGGCCGGGTTTCGACATCAAAACTGGCCAGAGCCATCACTATGCCTTTCACGTCAGCGATGCGGAGTTCGACGCGATCTTCGGCCGGGTGAAGGCGAAGGGACTCCCGTACGGAAGCGGGCCCTACAATCACACGGACGGCAAGCTCTACACCCGCCGGGGCGGGCGAGGCGTCTACTTCGAGGATCCTAATGGCCACCTTCTGGAAATAATGACAGTGCCGGAAACGGGGACTTAGCCGCGAATTACGCGAATGACGCCAAAATGGGCGCATCAAAGGATTCTTAACGCACCCATTTTGGCGTCATTCGCGTAATTCGCGGCTAAGTCCTGCAATTCACTGAAATTCCAGCCAAATCGACCTCGCGCCGTCGCATCCTTATGTATACTCCACAAGAATGCGCTTAACCGCCCTTCAGGTTGCCGCGAAATCCGTTCCATGATCTTTGCCATGTCGGTCCGCCGAGAGGATAATGTTCTACCCGATTACGCCGATGATCTTCCTAATAGCGGGTCTGCTGGCATTTTGTAATCTCTTGTCTCCCAGTTTGAGTGCGCAGGTCTCTGGCGGGACGCTCTCTGGCACTGTGACGGATGCCTCGCGTGCTGCCATCCCCAACGTGCGGGTCACCCTTACGAACGTGGCGACAGCAGTTGCGCGTGTGGTCGCGACGGACGCCGCGGGGTTCTACACAGTGCCTGACGTCTTACCTGGAAGCTATGAGATGAGCGCGGCCTCCCCGGGCTTCGCGACTCAAGTGCGAACGGATATCACGGTCAACGTGGGGGCCAGCCTGGTCCTCAACATGGTGATGCAAGCGGGAGACCCTAACCAGGTGGTTCGAGTCGCTGTTTCCGGGACTTCCGCGGATCAGGCGTCATCTGCGGTCGGCGGAAACGTGAATGCCTCCACAGTGTTGAACTCACCGCTCAACGGGCGTGACTGGACTCAGCTCGCCACACTTCAGGCAGGTGTCACGGGCGTGCAGACGGGAAGCGCCCAGGGCGGAGGCAACTCCGAGCGGGGGTTTGGGGCAGCGTTGAGCATTTCCGGCGCTCGGCCGGATCAGAACAGCTATCGTCTCGATGGCGTCAGCATCAACGACTACTCGAACGGAGCGCCGGGAAGTGTATTGGGTGACAACCTGGGCGTGGATGCGGTTGAGCAGTTTTCGGTGCTGGGAAGTAACTATCCGGCCGTGTATGGCCGGACCACAGGCGGGGTCATCAATGCTGTAACGCGGTCGGGGACGAATGCTTTTCATGGAAGCGTCTATGAATTTCTGCGCAACAGCGCTTTGGATGCGCGAAATTTCTTTGACGCCGGCATTCCGCCGTTCAAGCGGAATCAGTTCGGCGGCTCACTTGGGGGAGCACTTCGGAAGGACCGCACCTTCGCCTTTGGCGATTATGAGGGACTTCGTCAGTCACTGGGTATTACGCAGGTCAATACCGTACCTTCAGCGGCAGCGCGGAAGGGTGTGCTTTCGACCGGATCCGTGGTGGTAGATCCGGCCGTCTCGCGATATCTCCAGGCGTTTTATCCATTACCGAATGGACCGTCCCTCGGAAATGGGGATACTGGAATTTTCAGCTTTGCCGGGCAGCAAGTTACAACGGAAAATTACTTCACCACCAAGCTTGATCACAAATTCTCGGAGCGGGATACCTTCTCCGGCTCATTGATGCGCGACAACTCGAAAGTCGTCCAGCCGGATGCATTTGACGAGCTGCTGGCGAACGTTGTGTCGCGGCGCCAACTCGTTACGCTCCATGAGCAACACATCTTCAATTCGAAGTTCTTGAATGCTGCCCGGTTTGGTTTCAACCGGGCTGTGGCGATCGAGGGCGGAGTGTCGAGGGTCATGAACCCTTTGCTGGCGGATGCCGCATTCGGCTTCATCCGCGGGCAATTCGTGGGGGAGGTACAGGCTGTGCCCGGAATTACGAACTTCACCGGTGGACTG
>QHXD01000409.1:2561-11231 GCA_003223895.1 Acidobacteriota bacterium | reverse complement strand
CTGGTTCTGGACGAGCACGCATTCTTTCACGCAATCGGCGTTCGTTGTTTGTCCCGGTGTGGCTTTCACGGTGATGCTGATGCTAGGAAGTGGAAACGTTCTGGAGCGTCTGCAGCACTGGATTGACATGCAGCCGGCCCGGGTGATGCTGGTGCCTGCGGGATTGTGGTTGCTGTATGTCGTGTACGCCGTCGGCATGAACATCGCCAGCGGAATGGCACTGATCACGATGGCGGTATACCTGACAGTTCCGTTTGTCGCTTTCTGGCCGGTGAGAAACATGGCTGGCCGTTTGTGGTTGGAACCGCTGATTATTTTGTGGATATGGCTGCCGCTGGAGCTTGGGATTGTTCGCAGAATCCTGATTACAACCCCTGGTGCGGACCTGCACTACGCGTTTGCGCAGCTTCTCGCGATCGACGCAGGAGTCGTCGCGTTTGCTGTGTGGGATCGGATGGCCTACATCGGATACCGTTTCGAAGCCCACCGCAACATCCTGCGCACCGGATTGTCGAATTTCTTGCTGTTCTCCGCGATTGCGATCCCGCTGGGCCTGGCGATTCGATTTATTTCCTACAGTTTCAGCAACTCGAAGCTTTATCCCGTGCCGGCGCTGTTCGCGGGGATTTTCCTGTTCACGGCGTTGCCGGAGGAGTTCCTGTTCCGCGGCTTGATTCAGAACTGGATCGAACATGCGACAGGGAATACGAGGGTCAGCTTGATCGTTGCGGCGGTGATCTTTGGGGCGGCGCATTTGAATAATGGACCGCCGATTCCGAACTATCGATATTTTCTGATGGCCGGCATCGCCGGAGTTTTTTACGGCCGGGCGTGGCGGAGTACCGGTAGCTTGATGGCTTCGTCGCTGACCCATGCGCTTGTGGATACGTTTTGGAGTGTGTTCTTTCGGTAAAGGGATCTACGCCTTCGAGATTCCGATCTCACAGGGCTCGCCGTCGATATCCCACTTCTCCCAGTGCTCGGCGCCATCCCGGCCTGCGGTGAGCTGCGTGGCGAGGGTTTCGGATTTGATGTAGTCGGACATGCGCCCGATGGCCTCGGCAACGCGATTCGAACTTTCGAAGTGGATGCGGATACGATCGGTTACCTGAAGCCCCGCATCCTTGCGCATGTTCTGGACGCGGTTTACGAATTCGCGGGCAAGACCCTCATTTATGAGCTCAGCTGTGAGCGTCGTATCCAGGGCAACCGTCAGACCGTCGACCGATTCGACGAGCCATCCTTCGATGCTCTGAGCCGAGATGGTCACATCGTCGCGCGTGATTGTGATGGGCATACCGTTCACTTCAGTCGAGAACGTTCCGTTTTGCTCGAGCTGCACCACTTCCGCAGATGACATTTCTTTTATCCGCTTTGCCACCGCGTTCACCTGCTTGCCGAATCTGGGACCGATGACTTTAAAGTTCGCATTGGCCGTCTTTCGCACGATCGGCGAAGACGCGTCGATGAATACGATGGCTTTGACGTTTATCTCCTCGAGAATCACGTCGTTCATCTTTTCGATGAGGCGGCGAGTGTCCGGGGAAGCAGGAATCGCGATGCGAAAGAGCGGCTGGCGAGTCTTGAGGCTGGTTTTCGTGCGCATGGAGCGGACCAGCCCTACAACGCGCTGTGCCACGTCCATGCGGCTTTCCAGTTCGGGATTGATCAATTCCTTTCTGGCTTCGATCATCGGGGCAATGTGTACGGACTCGAACGGCTCCCTGCGCGTTTCACTGATCAGCGACCGATAGATCTCGTCCGCCATGAAGGGCGCGATTGGCGCCGTCATCTTTGTGATCGCAACCAGGCACTCGAACAGCGTTTGATAGGCGGCGGTCTTATCCTTTCCCGGCTCGCTCTTCCAGAAGCGGCGGCGGTTACGGCGGACATACCAGTTCGAAAGCTGCTCGATCGTGAAATTGCTCACCAGGCGCGCGGCTCGAGTCGGGTCGTACGAGTCCATCGCTTCAAGGTAGGCGGCAGCCGTCGTGTTGAGCAGGGACAGAATCCACTGATCGATGTCCGGACGCTCGGACACCGGGATGTCGGGTTCGGTATGCTTGAATCCATCGACATTTGCGTACAGCGTGAAGAACGCGTACGTATTCAGGAGTGTTCCGAAGAACTTCCGCTGCACTTCGGCGATGTTGTCGACGTCGAAGAGCTTGGGTTTCCATGTCGGGCTGCTGGCGATCAGGAACCAGCGCACGCTGTCGGCCCCGTACTTGCCGATCACTTCGAATGGATCGACCGTATTGCCACGGCTTTTCGACATTTTCTGGCCGTTCTTGTCCAGCACAAGGTCGCTGCAGATGACGTTCCTGAAGCATGGCTGCTTGAACAGGAACGAGCTGATCGCATGCAGCGTGTAGAACCAGCCGCGAGTCTGATCCACCGCCTCGGAGATGAAGTCGGCGGGAAAGGATTGCTTGAACGTGTCCTGGTTCTCGAACGGATAGTGCCACTGCGCAAACGGCATGGCGCCGGAGTCGAACCACACGTCCACGAGCTCGGGAATGCGCCGCATCTCACCGCCGCATTTGCACTTCAGGACCACGTCGTCGATGTACGGCTTATGAAGGTCCAGCGGTTCGGGCAGAGCGGCTCCCTCACGCCGCAATTCCTCGACGCTCCCAACAGACCGTTTCTCTTCACACTTCCCGCAAACCCAGATCGGAATCGGCGTGCCCCAATAGCGATCGCGCGAGATCGCCCAGTCCTTGTTCTCTTCCAGCCAGTTTCCGAAACGGCCCTCGCCGGTTTCCGGCGGATACCAGTGGATCTGCTTGTTGTAGGCGATCATGTCGCGGGCGTAGTCCGTCGTGCGGATATACCAGGACTTCCGGGCGTAATAGAGCAGCGGCGTGTCGCATCGCCAGCAATGCGGATAGCTGTGCGTATAAGTTTCCTTCTTGAAGAGCAGGCCGCGCGACTTCAGGTCGGCAGTGATCTCCGGATCCGCGACTTTGAAGAATTTGCCGGCATAAGGTCCGGCAGCTTCGACAAACTGGCCGCGGGCGTCGAGCGCCTGAATCATCGGCAGCTCGTACTTCTTCGAAGCCCGGTAATCGTCTTCGCCGTAGGCAGGCGCCATATGGACGATGCCGGAACCATCCGTCGTCGTGACAAAGTCGGCGCCGATGACGTACCAGGCCTTTTTGTCGACAGGGAAAAAGCTGAACCATCGCTCGTATTCCTTGCCGACCAGATCGCTGCCGCGCATGTTCTCGACGACTTCCGCGCCTTCAGGCATCACTGTCAGGCGTTCCTTCGCAAGGATCAGAAGATCGTCTTTATAGCGGACCTTGACGTACTCTACGTCGGGGCCGACCGCAAGCGCGACGTTGGAAATAAGAGTCCACGGTGTCGTCGTCCACACGAGAAAGTACGTGTTGTCTTCGCCCTTGATCCTGGCCTTGACGTAGATCGACGGATCCTGAACCTCGCGGTAGCCAAGCGAGACCTCGTGCGAGGAGAGCGGAGTACCGCAGCGCGGACAGTAGAGCTGAACCTTGAAGCCCTGGTAGATCAGTCCTTCCTTGAAGTAACGGTCGAGGGCCCACCAGACGGACTCGATGTATTCGTTCTCGCAGGTGATGTACGGATGTTCCATGTCGATCCAGTAGCCCATCCGCCACGTCAGGTCTTCCCACATTCCCTTGTATTCGAAAACGGACCTCCGGCATTCCGCATTGAACTTTGCGACGCCGAACGTTTCGATCTCGCCCTTGTGCTTGAGTCCAAGCCGCTTCTCGACCTCGATTTCGACGGGCAAGCCATGCGTATCCCACCCCGCTTTTCGATGCACCTGGAAGCCGCGCATGGTCTGATAGCGGCATACCAGATCTTTGATCGTGCGGGCGAAAACGTGATGGATGCCGGGTTTGCCGTTGGCAGTGGGGGGACCTTCGTAGAAGGTGTAGTCCGGCGCGTTTTTGCGAGCCTCGATGCTCTTTTTGAAGAGATCGTTTTTTTTCCAGTAGCCGAGGACTTCGTCTTCGAGAGCCGGAAGGCTCACCTTGTCCGATAGCTGCTTGAACATCTAGCTAATGTAGCATGAACGCACTGTTGCGGCGGTCTGTGACCGCCGGCGTGTCGCAGATTCGAGATCGCCGGCGGTCATAGACCGCCGCCACAGTGGACTATCTCCGCTTCTGGCCGTTGTCGGCTGAGGCTGCGGCGCTTGTGGCCGGAGGAACGGTAGGAATCGAAAGACCCATGATTTCGCGGAGAGCAAGCTCAACGCGGCCGCGATAATCGTGGTTGTCCTTCAGGAACTGGCGAGCGTTTTCGCGGCCCTGGCCAAGGCGTTCACCCTGGAACGAGAACCACGCGCCGCTCTTTTCAACGATGCTTTTATCGACGGCAAGGTCGAGCAGATCGCCTTCCTTCGAAATGCCTTCGCCGTACATGATGTCGAATTCGGCTTCACGGAACGGCGGAGCAACCTTGTTCTTGACGATTTTTGATCTTTGATGGAAGCGATGCGCCGCACATCCACGCGGACGGAAGCGTAGAACTTCAGGGCGCGGCCTCCGGTGGTGGTTTCGGGATTGCCGAACATGACGCCGATCTTCTCGCGTATCTGGTTGATGAAGATCAGGCAGGTTTTGGATTTCGAAACGATGCCGGTGAGCTTGCGCAGCGCCTGTGACATCAATCTCGCCTGAAGTCCCATTTGTGCCTCGCCCATTTCGCCTTCGAGCTCGGCCCGGGGGACGAGTGCCGCGACGGAGTCGATGACGACAATGTCGATCGCGCCGCTTCGAATCAGGACTTCCGCAATTTCCAGGGCCTGCTCGCCGCTGTCAGGCTGCGATACGAGCAGGTTTTCGACATCGACGCCGAGCTTGCGCGCGTAGTTCGCATCCAGCGCGTGCTCCGCATCCACGAATGCTGCCGTGCCGCCGAGCCGTTGAGCTTCGGCGATGGCATGTAGAGTCAGGGTCGTCTTACCGCTCGACTCCGGTCCGAACACTTCGATAACGCGCCCGCGCGGATAGCCCCCGACGCCGAGCGCCGCATCGAGCGAGAGCGAGCCTGATGAAATCGCGTCCAGAGCGGCAGTGCTGTCGATGCCGCCCAGACGCATGATGGAACCCTTGCCGAACTGCTTTTCGATTTGCGACACAGCCAGATCAAGAGCCCTGCTTTTTTCAGTTCTTTCCTCTGCCATAGGTTGTTTCCTTTATTTAGCGTGGGGCCCACCGGCCAGCCGTGGTTGGTACACCGCCTTCGGCGGCCTCATTGATGGGCATTGGCCGGTACCCCCACACCTTTAAGCTATTTCGCCCGCTTCGAAGAAACCAGGCACTTCACCAGCCGGAGTTCTTCGCGGACGAGTCCGTTGAGTTGGTCAGGGCCGGTCGCGTCCTCGGAAAAGCTACGCACGCGTTTGCGGTAGCGTGTTTCCTTCGGATTCAGGGCTTGAGCCGTCTTGAAACATTCCTGGGCTTTTCGGAGCCAGTTCATTTCCAGGCACAGCAGGCCGAGCTGGTAGTGGGCTTCGCCGAAATCGGGATCCAACGCGGTGGCCTGTTTCAGATGCTGGATGGCACGTTTGTGTTGCCCGGTGCCGTAATAAACCGCGCCCATCAAAAAATGCACGGGCGCGCTCGGCTTCAATTTGAGTGCGGTTGTCAGATGTTTGAGCGCTTGCTGCAGGTTTCCCACTTCAGCCAGCAGCGATCCAAGCGTTGCGTGTGCAGCCGCGGAATCTTTCTTGAGATCCACGGCCATCTCCAGCTTCGCCTGGGCATCGCGCAGATTTCCTTTGCGCTGCTGGATGAGGCCCATTAACAGCGTAGCCTCGAAGTTATCCGGCCTGGCCTCGAGAACCTGCGTGAGGCATTCCTTCGCGCTGGTGTATTCCCGGGACTGGAAGTAGACCTCAGCGAGCAGCAGCCCGAGTTCGAAATTTACCGCATCGTGATCGAAAGCCGATTTCAGGAAGTGCAGACTTTCGGTCGCCCTGTCCGCGACGAGCAAGTCATACGATTTCTCAATCCACAGCCCGAACTGTTTCCGGTCGGATCCCCGGTAGTTTTCCATGATCCGCTGCATTCGGCCGCCGAGGCGATCGACTTCTTCCGTTTCGAGGATGCGTGAGTCGATGCGTTTTCTCCACTCGGCTTCGAGGTTCGCGAGGTTGATACCCGCGGATTCCAGCGAATCCGTCAGCGTTTCGATCATTGTGTGATCGATGAAATTACTCGCTGCAACGCGCTCGATGGTCTCCATCAATGAGTCGACCCGTTTGGTCAACGTATTGATGGAGTACTCGAGAGCGCTGATCCTTTCCAGGACATGTTCCTCCATGAACGGCATCGCGGGATCAAACGGCACCGCACCCGAAGCAACCAGCAGCTTGGTGCCGCATTTCCAGCAGAACTCCCGGTTCAAAGAGTTTCGTGTTGTGCAGTTCTGACAATGGATCATAACCATAAGCTTCCTGCTCTCGCGGACAAATCGGGTCCATATAGGCCGCGGGCTTTAGCCCGCGGGTCAATACTTGTAAAACCCGCGGCCTGACTTACGTCCTAAGTCACCAGCATCTACCATCTTACGGAGTAGCGGGCAAGGGCGGTATTTCGAATCGCCCAGACCGGTATGCAGAACCTCCATGATATCGAGGCACACGTCCAATCCAATCAGGTCGGCGAGCGCCAGGGGCCCAATGGGATGGTTCATACCGAGCTTCATGACCGAATCGATCGCCTCCGCAGTACCGACGCCCTCCATGACGCAAAAAACGGCTTCATTGATCATCGGCATCAGGACTCTATTGGACACGAATCCAGGATAATCGTTCACCTCGACCGGGGTTTTTCCCAGCGATTCCGCAAGCTGTCTTGTCGTTTCGTAGGTTTCGTTCGACGTGACGTGACCCCGCACGATCTCCACCAGCGCCATGACGGGCACCGGATTCATGAAGTGCATGCCGATGACTTTGTCCGGCCGCTTCGTCCCCGAGGCGATCTTCGTGATCGAGATCGAGGATGTATTCGAAGCCAGTATTGCACCGGGACGCACAATTTCATCTATTGCACGGAAGACCTTCAACTTGAGTTCGACGTCTTCCGCTACAGCTTCGATCACAAAGTCCGCTTCGGCCAGCCGCGAGTTCTTCGTCGTCGGGACGATTCGCGCCAAAGCCGCGACTTTGTCGTCTTTGTTAATCTTGTTTTTCGCGACTTCCCGGTCGAGATTTTTCTCGATGGTCGCAAGCGCACGGTCGAGAAACTGTTGCTCGATGTCGTTAAGGATGACCTTCAGCCCCGAACGCGCCGCGACGTGCGCGATACCGTTGCCCATCGTCCCTCCGCCGACGACACCAACGGTTTGAATTCCGGCCATTTCACGACCTTCTTTAACGTTCTTCAACGTTCGACAGCCAGTGCAACGGCATTCCCGCCGCCAAGGCACAACGCTGCAATTCCTCGTCTGGCCCTGCGCCGCTGCATTTCATACAGAAGCGTCACCAGAATCCGGGCGCCGCTGGCCCCGATCGGATGTCCAAGTGCAACCGCACCACCATTTACGTTGACTCTTTCGGGGTTCAACTCGAGTTGCTCGATCACTGCCAGGGCCTGGACCGAAAATGCTTCATTCAGTTCGAAGAGATCGACGTCCGCCAGTTTCCAACCGATTTTCTCAACGAGTTTACGCACGGCTTTGACGGGCGCCATCATCACCATTGCCGGCTCGATACCGCTCACAGCGTTGCCGATAATTCTTGCGATCGGCGTCGTCTTCAACGCTGCTGCGCGAGCCGCAGAAGTCACAACGAGCGCCGCCGCACCATCGTTCACGCCGGGGGCGTTGCCGGCCGTGACGGTTCCATCTTTCTTGAAGGCGGGCTTCAGAGCGCGTAGTGCTTCGATCGACGCATCGGGCCGCGGCGATTCGTCGGTATCGAAAACAACGGGATTGCCTTTTCGCTGGGGAATGGGGACCGGAAAAATTTCGTCGCGAAACTTTCCGGCTTTGATTGCAGCCACGGCTTTGCGGTGACTGTTGAGCGCGAATTCGTCCTGGCGTTCGCGCGAGACTCGATATTTCTCTGCAACGTTCTCGCCGGTGTTTCCCATGTGGTAGTTCTCGAACGCGTCCCAGAGACCGTCGTGAATCATCGAGTCGACGATGGTGCCGTTGCCGAGCCGGTATCCTTCGCGCGCGTTCGGCAGGAGATAGGGCGCATTGCTCATGCTTTCCATACCGCCGGCGACGACGATGTCCGAATCGCCGACCTGGACCGCTTGTGCGGCAAGCGCGACCGCCTTCAGCCCTGATCCGCAGACCTTGTTGATGGTCATCGCCGCAACATCAGGCAGCAGGCCTCCGCGGAGAGCGGCCTGCCGCGCAGGATTCTGTCCGAGGCCTGCAGAGACGACATTGCCCACGATGACTTCATCGATCTGCTGAGGTGTGAGACCGGCGCGCTCCACAGCAGCTTTGACCACCAGCGCCCCGAGTTGCGGGGCGCTCATCGATTTGAGCGCGCCCTGGAATTTACCGATAGGTGTACGGACGGCACTGATGATAACCGTCTCCTTCACGGGACACCTCCAAATTCAACATACCATAACCACAAAGGCACAAAGACACAAAGGCCGCCGGCGCTGTCCCGGCGGCCTTTGTGTCTTTGTGCCTTTGTAGTTTACCTCA
>QHXD01000409.1:0-2556 GCA_003223895.1 Acidobacteriota bacterium | reverse complement strand
TTCAGCGAGACATCGACCGCCACGCCATTCCTCATGCCAGGTTTGAATCGCCACTGTTTGAGCGCCAGCATGGCGTTTTCATCGAGGCCGAATCCGAGGCTGCGCACGACGCGAAGAATGTCGCACGTGCCGTCTTTCCGAACGATCGCTTCCAGAACGACAGTTCCCTGATAACGTGCCTTGCGCGCTTCTTCGGAATATTGAGGCTCGACCCGGCTGACAACCGTAGGTGCAGAGACTCCACCGCCAACGCGGAACGTGCCGCCGCCAAAGCCGCCACCTTCACCCGGACCAACACCAGGGCCTTTGCCTTCGCCCACGCCACGTCCCTGGCCTGTTCCAATTCCTCCGCCAACACCAGGTCCTGAGGATGGAGGACCGGGAACGCCCAGCGGATCGCCAAGGGGCAGCAGGCTCACGGTTGGCAGTTGTGCCAGTTGAGGAGCGACTACGGTCGGCTCAACGATCAATGTCGGATCGGGATTCTTTGGTGGTTCCGGATCCGGCGGAACGAACTGTTTGTCCGCGGCCCGAGGTAAACGGCCCAGCGAGGGTGGTGCAGGCTGACGCTTGCCGCCGCCACCGCCGCCACCGGAGCTATCGTCCTTCGGAGGAAGATTCAGCACCAGGTTGGTCGGCGTGTAAACCATCACGGCAGTTTCGTTCACCGCCGGCAATTTCCGAGGTCCGGTGATCCATGGCAGGCCAACAACCGCCAGTGCCACAATTCCCACGTGGACAAGCACGGAGAGTAACCGTGGAAGGCCCGTCTCGGGCTTCGACCATATCTCTTCGACTTCTACAGGCGTAACAGAGGTCTCGATTGTCCGAGGGTGGAACGTGTCGCGGATAGTTTCCCGGACGTCGGAAAACAGGGAAATCAACGGCGACGGCATTTCGACGAGATTGTTTAATGCGCTCGGATCCCTTTCGGCTGTTATTTCGACGGGGGTGGGGGGATGTTTTCGCTCTTCCCGGAGTTCTCGTATCTGGCTGAGCAGCGAGTTAAACCAAGACGGTGCGTCCGAAACAATCGTCCCCGTCTTGAGAATGCCAAACCGCGGATCGTTGTTTTCGTTTGGTTTCATAATCCCGTTTTATCTAGACCTCGGTTGGAAAAATGCACGTTGAGAATACCATATTTCCCCACCACCCGAAAACGGCTCTTTCTTCCACGGATGCTATACTTTGCCTTCATGCCATCGAAACTGCAAGGGCGCTTGCCGTACATTCTGCTGGTAGCGGCGATCCTGGTGTTGGACCGCTGGACCAAGGCTCTCGTGCAGGCCCGGTTCGGTCTCAACGACTCGGTCACGGTTATAGACGGGTTTTTCGACATAACGTATGTTCGAAATACGGGGGTGGCCTTCGGAATTTTCGATCTGGTCAGCCTGCCCGCCAAGTCCATATTGCTCTCCGCTTTCACAGCATTAGCTGCGGTCGTGGTCACCGTTTACAGCGTCCGAAGCCCGGCTCGCAACCGCCTTCTGCAAGTGGCGCTGGCCCTCGCTGGGAAATCTCTATGACCGGCTCGCCTATGGCTACGTGGTGGACTTTCTGGAATTCTATGTCGGCAGCCACCACTGGCCGTCGTTCAACGTGGCCGATTCCGCCATTTCGATAGGCGTTGTGCTCCTGGCCATCGAGATCATCCGAAATGAAGCTCCAGCCCGGACCTGACGACCGGGGGCTCCGTCTGGATGTCTTTCTGGCCCGGCACCTGGAAAACCTCACACGATCGCAAATTCAACTGCTCAACCGTTCAGGCGCTGTCCTCATCGAAGGACGCCACGACAAAGCCGGATACAAGATTCGAGGTGGAGAAACGATCGAAATCGATCTCGGTGCCCTCGAACCGGCTCCTCTCACCCCCAAGCAACTCCCGCTCCAAATCTATTTTGAGGATGAAGATTTGGCGGTTGTCGAAAAGCCGGCCGGGGTCGTGGTTCATCCGGGCTCCGGAACGGGCGGCGGGACCCTTGTTCACGGATTGCTGTTTCACTTTCAAAATCTATCGGATATGGGTGGGAAGAACCGGCCCGGTATCGTGCATCGTCTGGACAAGTGGACATCCGGGCTGATCATCGTGGCGAAGAATAACGTCGCCCATGCAAGGCTCAGTCAAGCTTTTCAGGATCGCCAGATCCAAAAAAGTTACCTGGCGTTGGTCCATGGACGACCACGTCTCGACTCTGGAACGATCGAACTGTCCATCGGGCGCCACCCATCGATTCGTACGAAGATGGCGGCGGCCACCGAAAAGGGGCGTTCGGCGTACACCGAATATCGAGTAGTGGAACAATTTCGTGGATTCTCGCTAGTCGAGCTGAAAATCAAAACGGGGCGCACACACCAGATCCGAGTACACTTGAGCGCTATCGGACATCCGGTGGTCGGTGACGATGTATACGGCGAACGCCAATACAACCAGTTTGTCAAGAAGCATGGTGAGCTGAATCGATATTTTCTGCACGCTGCCGCATTGGGCTTTAACCACCCTTCCACCCACGTGCCTCTGAAATTCCACTCCCCTTTGCCAGAAGAATTGCAGAATTT
>QHXD01000408.1 GCA_003223895.1 Acidobacteriota bacterium | reverse complement strand
CCTGCTGAGAAGACGGTATTGTTTACAGGAGATATCGGACGCTACGATCAACCCATCATCTTCGATCCGACGCCGGTAGATAGTGCAGACTACCTGGTTCTGGAATCCACCTACGGCAATCGTCTTCACAGCGATAAAGACGGCCGGAGCGGAAAAGACCGGCTTCGCGACGTTATCCTTGCGACAGCGAACCGCGGAGGCACGGTCCTGATTCCATCGTTTGCCATCGGCCGTGCGCAGGAGTTGATCTACATCATTCGCGAGCTCGAGAATGAGAATCAGATTCCGGTTCTGCCGGTCTACGTCGACAGCCCAATGGCCGTGGATGCCTTCGAGATATTTCGCGCTCACAGTGAAGAGCACGACGTCGAGATGGCGCGATTGCAGAAGGCCGGAGCGAATCCCCTTCGGACACGGCGAATTCAGTTCGTGCGATCCGTGGAAGAGTCGAAAGCCATAAACGAGCAGCCCTTGCCAGCCATCGTCATTTCTGCAAACGGCATGGCGACCGGCGGCCGGATCCTGCATCATCTCGCTCACCGGTTGCCGGATCAGCGGAATTCGGTTGTCTTCGTGGGGTTTCAGGCAGCCGGTACGCGAGGACGCGCGCTTGCGGAAGGCGCCCGCGAGGTTCGGATCTTCGGCGTGGACTATCCGGTGCGCGCAGCAGTCCACGTCATCGACAGTTTCTCCGCGCACAGCGATTACAGCGAAATCCTTCGCTGGCTCGGCGGGTTCCAGAGAGCGCCCAGGCAGACGTTTCTTGTCCACGGTGAGCCCAAAGCCATTGACGCCCTGAAGGGTCACATCATGGACAAATACCGGGCGTGGCCGGTGGAGATTCCGACATATCTGCAGAGTTTTGACCTGTAGGTAGAATCTAGCTATGAAGGACTTCACGTCACGAGCGCTAAACGTCGCAACCCACGAGGGCGCGCGATACGCCGACATTCGGATCGTCAACAGCCGTCAACAAATGGTGAGCGTCAAGAACGGAAACGTCGATGGCATTGGCGATCAGGACAGCCAGGGCTTCGGCGTACGCGTTCTCATCGGCGACTCCTGGGGATTTGCATCCAGCGCATACGTCAGCGCAGCAGAGATCGACCGCGTCACCCGCCTTGCCGTGACAATCGCGAAAGCGAGCTCCATGGTCCCCGGCGAGCCTGTCGATCTCGGCAGGCCGATGAACTCGGTCGGAAAGTACACGACGCCGATCGAGATCGATCCTTTTACCGTCCCTTTGGAACAAAAACTCGATTTGCTCTTTCGGGCCGACGAGCGGATCCGGAGCAATGCCAGGGTGACGGTTTCGGAAGGCAATGTCATCGCGGTCCGGCATGACAAGACTTTCGCCAACACCGAGGGCGCATTTCTCGAACAAACCATCTTCGAGAGCGGTGGCGCCATCGCCGCCACGGCCGTCAACGATAACGAGATCCAGATCCGCTCGCATCCGAACTCCTTTCGATACCAGGGCACCGGCGGATGGGAATACGTTACATTGTTGTCCGCCGAAAGTTGCCCGAGTAAGGAAACGACACTCATACTCGGCAGCTCGCAGCTCGCCCTCCAGATCCACGAGTCGTGCGGCCATCCCGCCGAGCTTGATCGTGTGTTCGGCACCGAAGCGGCATTTGCCGGGCGCAGCTTTCTGACCGTGGACAAGCGCAACAACTTCCGCTACGGCTCCGACATCGTTAATCTCACGGCCGACAGCGTTCGGCCTACCGGGCTGGGCACTTTCGGCTGGGACGACGAGGGAGTGCCCGCCTCCAGCGCCCCCCTGGTGAAGAATGGCGAATTCGTGGGCTATCTCATGTCCCGCGAGACCGCGTCGACGCTCGGACTCCAGAGCAACGGATGCATGCGTGCCGACGGCTGGAATCGAATTCCGCTGATCCGAATGACGAACGTGTCTCTCGAAGCCGGAACATGGAACTTCGACGACATCATCGCCGACACCGATGACGGCATTCTGATGGATACAAATCGTTCCTGGAGCATCGACGACATGCGGTTGAACTTTCAGTTCGGCACCGAGGTCGGCTACGAGATCAAGAACGGCAAGCGCGGTCGCTTGCTGAAGAATTGCACATACGGCGGAATCACACCCGACTTCTGGAATTCCTGTGACGCGATTGCGAGCCAGAAACACTGGATTCTCTGGGGCACTCCGAATTGCGGCAAAGGGGAGCCCATGCAGACCATGGGCACCGGTCATGGAGCATCGCCCGCGCGCTTCCGCAACGTGAAAGTCGGAGTCTTCAGATGAAGTTTCGTGAGATCGCAGACATTGTGATGAATGCGTCTCCGGCCGAGCAGACGGAAGTGCTAGCCATGGAGCAGGACGAAAGCCTGACTCGTTTTGCGAACAATTTTGTGCATCAGAACGTGACCGAGTTGAACGCGCAGATCACGATTCGATCCGTCATCGGTACAAGGATTGGTATTGCCGTTTCGAACGACGTTCGGAAGGAGAGTATCCGGGACCTGGCGATTCGAGCATATGACGTGGCGAAACTTCAGCCTGAGAATCCCGAATTCAAAGGCCTGCCCGAACCCCAGCCGGTTTCGCGGATCGAGGCGTTCGATTCATCCGTAGCGGAGTGCACGCCGGAACAACGCGCCGCAAGTGTCGGCGTCATCTGCAGGAGGGCCGCCAGCGCCGGCTGTTCCGCCGCCGGTTCAATGACCACTTCGGCGTTTACCATCGGTGTGGCGAATTCCCGAGGTGTCTTTGCCGAGCATCGATCCACGATGGCCGATGCTTCGACCGTGATCATGGGAAGCAACTCCTCGGGTTGGGCTCAAAGTTCCGGGTGGCATCTCAAGACGATTGACACCGAGGCGCTGGCGGACGAAGCAATGACGAAGGTGCGAATGGGCAGCGATCCGAGGGATTTTGAGGCCGGCGAGTACACCGTCATCCTGGACCCGTACGCGACGGCTGATCTTCTGGAGTTGCTGGCGTTCGATGGCATGGGCGCTCTTGCCGTCCAGGAAGGCCGATCCTGGTTGAACGGCCGTATCGGCCAGCGCATCATGGCCGACAGCGTCACAATTGTGGACGACGGCCTCAACAGCGCCGGACTGCCGTGGCCGTTCGATTTCGAAGGCGTACCGAAGCAGGTTGTGGCGGTCGTCGAATCCGGCGTCGCAAAGGGACCCGTCTACGACACATTCACCGCAGGAAGAGAAAAGGAAAAGCATTCCACCGGACACGCCTCGCCGCCGTCGCCGCACGGCCGGATCGGTCCAGTGCCGATGAACTTATTCCTGAAGACCGGTACAAGTTCGCTGGAATCCATGATTCAATCGACGAAGTTGGGGTTGTATATCACCAGGTTCTGGTACACACGCACTGTCCATCCGCGCGATGCCGTCGTGACAGGAATGACTCGCGATGGGACTTTCGTGGTGCGCGACGGTGAAATCGCCCACCCCGTGAAGTCGCTTCGATTTACTCAATCGTACGTCGAAGCGTTAAAGTACACGGAAGCGATCGGCGCAACGGCCCGGTTGCTTCGCTCCGGTTTCGGCGGTGCGACAAGCGTACCGCCGGTGAAGCTGGCAAAGTTCACATTTACGAGTTCAACGAGGTGACACATTGACAGCCTTATTACTGGCGCTTGCTGTTATTACCGCAAGCCAGGGAAGTGCAATTGAACTTACGTTCCCGAATCAACCGGGTTTGAAGTCCGTGGAAGTCAATTGGCAAAACAGGAAAGTTCCAGCCGTTCTGGTCGGTGACAAGTGGGTCACTGTCATTGGTGTGGATCTCGACTTGAAGGCCGGTGAGCAGAAGGCGAATGTCCTTCTCACGATGGATGACGGAAGGATTGAGAAACAGGAGACTGTGGTCAAGGTCGAACGGACAAAGTTTCCAACGACGGAACTGACAGTCGAAGACAAGTACGTTCAACTCAGTCCGCCGGACCTGGCGCGCGCAACCCGCGAGGCGAAGGAACTGGACGCCATCCATGCGACGATCACCAATGAAATGCTCTGGCACGAGCCATTCAGTGTTCCGATTCCCGGAGGCAAGGGCACGAACTTCGGCCATCGAAGGGTCTTCAACAAAGAACCTCGAGCGCCGCATGCGGGCGCAGACCTGCGGGCGACGACCGGTACACCAATTCACGCGACGAACCGTGGCCGCGTTGTCCTGGCGAAAAATCTTTTCTTCACTGGAAACACGGTTCTGCTTGATCATGGTCTCGGCATTTATTCGCTATACGCGCACCTGTCTCGAATGGATGTGAACCTGGGCGAGACCGTGGAAAACGGCCAGGTCCTCGGTCTGGCCGGCGCAACCGGGCGCGTTACTGGTCCGCACCTGCACTGGGGTATGCGTGTGCAGGGCGCGAGGGTGGATCCGTTTTCACTGGTGGAAATGAATGAAAAATGACTGATGGCCACTGCCCAATGACTAATGAAATTGAACAATGGTTAGTTGAACAATGAATCATTTGACCATTGTGCAATTTCATTAGTCATTGGGCAGTGGCCATCAGTGATCAGTGATTTGACTCTTCTCTTTATGTTCGATTTTTTAAAACGTAGCAATCAACCGTCACCCAAACAGATTGACAAGCTCGTCAAGCGACTCACCGAGACGGGCGGGGAAGACGGCCCGCGCATCGAGGCAGCGGAAAGGCTGAGCGAGTGGGGGACGCCCGAAGCACTCTACGCATTGCTGAAGCGTTTCACCATGTCGAGCAAGGTGATCACGCAGGATGTCGAAGAGAAGCGCATGATCGTCCGGATGCTGGTGGACAAGGGCAGGGAAGCGGTCGATCCGATTTTCCGATTTTTGAGCAGCCATCACAACGTCGAATGGCCGGTTCAGGCGCTTTCCCAAATCCTGCCGCGCGAGGAACTCATTCCAAAACTTGTCGAGATACTCGAAAAAGTTGCCGCTGCGAGCGAATTTACGCCTCCCGAACACAAGGCGGACTTGATCCGCGCTATGCGCGGTCACGTCACACCGGAGATTGCCGCCGTGCTTCGCCAGTTCCTTTCCGATGATGATGACGATGTGCGCATTGCCGCTATCGAAGCGATTTCGGAAGTCGGCGAAGACGTCCGGGAACCGCTGCTCGAAGCATTGATCGCAGCGTACGATCGGCCGCGTATTCGCATCAAGATTGCCGAAAGCTTTGCGGACCATGACTGGCCCGTAAAGGGCTATCGGCCCAAAATCGAAGAAACGTTGCCCGAGGGATTTCATCTCACGTCCAAGGGCTTGATCCGGAGGAAATAGAGTGGAACTTCGATCGGCCCGGACCTGGGCGATCTTTTGCATGGCCGTGTGGCTGACCGGAACAGTATCTACGGCCGTTGTCGCAACGCAGAACTTCTACACCATCGATCGGCTGCTCGACGCCCAGCCGAATCCGGCATTCCATTCAGCCGTCGAAAGGCTGGGCCGCGATTCGATGCGCGAAGTCCTCCGGTATTTGTCTTCGGAGCTGAATCGGCTCTACTTTCAGTATTGGAATCTGGCGCAGCTTGCCGTGGGAATCCTGGCGCTGTGGCTGGTTGTGAAACTGCCCGACGCGAACCGCTCGAAATGGACCATCGTAGCGATGCTGGCAACTGTCCTGTTCATGACGGTGGTCATTACGCCCGCAATTCTTTCCGTGGGGCGCGCCATCGACTTCGTCCCCCGGGATCCGCCTCCCCCCGAACTTCGGACCTTCGGCTTGCTCCACGCGGCGTATACGGTGCTGGATGGTGTGCTGCTGATCCTTGGCGTTCTGGTAACCCTATGGCTCCAGAAGAAAAATGACTGATCACTGATGGCCACTGTCCAATGACTAATGAAATTGAGGATTGAGAAATGAACGGATTTCACATTAGTGATCAGCTATTCCCCTCCTTACAAAGGGCCATAGTGTCCAATTACCAATATTCCCCTCCTTGCAAAGGCTGTAGCGTCCAATTACCAATATTCCCCTCCTTGCAAAGGCTGTAGCGTCCAATCACCAATATTCCCCTCCTTGGTAAGGAGGGGTGTCTGCGCGCATCAAGGTTTCCAAAACTGCGCGCAGACGGGGTGGTTCGAATTGTCGCGAAGCCACCTTATAGATTTCCGCGAAGCGCACCTTATCGACTCGGTGCGCTACGCGAATATCTATAAGGTGGCTTCGCGACGTTGAACCAAGTCCGCGCCCATCAAAGGAACGGAACATTTTTTAGATGGCGCGGCCACCCCTCCTTAACCAAGGAGGGGAATATTGGTAATTGGACACTATGGCCTTTGTAAGGAGGGGAATAGCTGATCACTAATGTGAAATCCGTTCATTTCTCAATCCTCAATTTCATTAGTCATTGGACAGTGGCCATCAGTGATCAGTCATTTTCTTACCGGACCCCGCCCATCAGCCCCCTTATCGGCTTAGTCAGCAGCGTCAAGATCACGCACGAAACAAACATCACGACCGCGACGTAACCGAACAGCGTCGGTAACGGTAAGGTGCTGAAGAAGCCGGCACTCCAACCCGCGAGCTTGTTACCCACGGCGGTAGACAACAGCCAGACCCCCATCATCAGACCGAGGACGCGCGCCGGCGCCAGTTTCGTGACGACGCTGAGTCCGACCGGGCTCAGGCACAGCTCTCCGATTTCCTCGAGGAAGTAACAGCCGATGAGCCACCATGGACTCACCAGGACACCGGCGCCGCTCTGCGCGATCGATCCGGCGGGCACGAGCAGCAGGAATGCAATTCCCGCGAAGAGCAGGCCCAAAGCAAACTTCGCCGGGCTGGAGGGCTGCTGATCCCCGAGCCGCTTCCACAACACGGCCATCACCGGAGCCAGCATGATCAGGAAAAGCGCCTGCACGGACTGAAACCAGGATGACGGAAAGGAAAAGCCAAACAGCGTCAGCCGCGTAAAGCGGTCCGCAAACAGATTCAGCGTCGAACCCGCCTGCTCGTATGCTCCCCAGAAAAGCGCCGCGAATACAAAGAACACAACGACCGCTGCCATCCGCTTCCGTTCTTCGGTAGTGAAGCTTGCAGCCTGTGTTTTCGCGCCAGACCTGGGCCTGGCGGAGGAAAGCTTGTCCATTGCGATCTGAAGCCGGCCCCTGCCAATCACATATTGCGCCAAACCCAGCACCATTCCCACGCCGGCGCAGGCGAAACCAAGGTGCCAGTCCACGCGCTGCGCCAGGTATCCTGCGATCAGCGGTCCGAGAAATGCCCCGAGGTTGATTCCCATGTAGAAAATCGAAAAGCCGGCATCGCGCCGCTTGTCATTGCTCGTGTACAGCGACCCCACGAGCATGCTGACATTGGGCTTCAGAAGGCCCGTGCCGATAACGATGAGCGAAAGACCGGTATAGAAGAAAGGCAGCGCCTTGAAAGCGAGCGTGAAATGCCCGGCCGCAATGATGATGCCTCCGATCAATACACTTCGGTACTGGCCCAGAAAGCGATCGGCTATGAACCCACCGCCGATGGCGGCAGCCCACGCGCTGCCTGTATAGGTTCCGTAAATCGAAGCTGCATCGGCATCCGCAAAACCCAGGCCGCCCGCAGTTGCCGGAGCCACCATATAAAGGATGAGGAAGGCGCGCATGCCGTAGTAGCTGAAGCGCTCCCACATCTCCGTGAAGAAAAGCGTGCTCAGGCCGCGAGGATGGCCCGCCCACCCGGTCACATCAGTTTGTTCGATTTCGACAGTTGCCATATTTCTTCAATCATACTATCTGTCGATGCTGGCGTCGTACAATGACATCGCATGGAATTGCTCAAGCTCCGCGACGCCGCAGAAATGCTCAACATCAGCTATCCGACGCTGAAGCAGTGGATCTATCGCGGCAAGCTGCGATCGATCAAGACTCCGGGTGGCCACCATCGCATTGCGCGGAGTGAAATCGACAGGATTACCAGCGTGAAGGCCACTGGAGGCAACCTTCAATCGATCAGCGGCAGAAATAAACTGCTCGGGAGGATTGTTGAGGTCCAAACCGAGGGTCTGTTGACTCAGGTTACGCTGGACGTCAGCGGCCAGATCGTCACGGCAATTATCACGCGCCAGTCCGCTGAGGAGCTTGGTCCCAGGAAAGGCATGTCCGCCTACGCCCTCATCAAGGCAACGGAAGTCATGATTGCGACCGCGCAGAAAAGACAACGGGGAAAGTAACCACAAGAAAAGAATTAACGCGGGCTAAAGCCCGCGACTACATTGGGGCACCAGATGGTTTCCAAAATGTAGTCGCGGGCTTTAGCCCGCGTTAATTCTTTTCTTGTGGTTTAAAAGCGGACTTTGGCGACAAATTCGAACACTCTCGGATCGAATGCCGTTGTGATGGTACCGAAAGCGACAGTACCGAAACTGCCGTTGGGACTACCGAAGTGCGGCGTATTCGTTACATTGAACGCTTCGGCGCGAAGCTCGGCCTTGAGATTCTCGGAGACAGTGAACGTCTTACCCAGCATGAGATCGAGGGACGCAAAGCCGGGTCCCACCACCGGATTTCGCGAACTGTCGCCGAGCGTGAACTGGGGCGCCTGTGTAAATGCGGTTGTATTGAACCAGCGGGCGGTCGTTCGCTCGCCCGAAGGGAGGTTTGGATCGCCGATACGGTTGGGCCGCTGGGTGCCAAAACCGGCGAAGGCGTTGAGATTCGTCGCCTGTGTCACCGCAATCGGACTCCCGGATTGAATACGCGCGAGTCCTCCGATCTGCCATCCGCGCCCGATTTCCCATACGAAGGAACTGGAGAAGACGTGTGGAATACTGCCCGTGGACTCATCCTTTTCCAGCCGGCGATTGTGGCTGTCCGCCGCCTGAAACGTTGCGGCGGGACCCGTGAGGATCGCGGCGTCAAACACTGCGCCCGCATCATCGATCAGCCGGCAAAACGTATAGGACGCATTGAAAGTTATTCCGGATGAAAAGCGTCTTTCCACGCGGCTCTGAAAGGAATGATAGGTCGAATGTCCCACGTTGTTTCGGTAGAGCGCCACTGTTGTGAAGCGGGGAAAAGGCCGGAGCAATTGTTGAAACGGAATCGTGGCGCCTCCCAGCGAAGATGACGCGGGAATCTTGCCGAAAAATGGATTCGGGACCTGCTGGGTCAGAGCGGGTCCGAGCGCCAGTTGCTCCGCTGTGAGCTGGTTCAGGTTGACGTCGGGTACGCCGAGATTCGTCAGCTTGGACCCGAGATATCCGGTTTCCATGCTCCAATTTGACCCGAACGTTTTTTGAACCGAAAGGTTCCACTGTTGCGCGTAGCCGCTCTTCTGGCCGCGCTGGACGCCGAACACGCCCTGTCCGAGGCCGCTGTCGGGATTGGGTTCGGCAATCGCGATCGAGGGACCGCGCGAGAGCACGAATGCGGGATTAATGTTGTCGAGCGAACGTTGCCCGATGGTCTGGATGAAAGGAAACAGCGGTGTCGTGAAGGGCGTGGTGATACCGGCCTGCTCGATCCAGGTCAACCCATAACCGGAGCGCAGACTGAAGTTGTCGCTAAGCTTGAACGCAAGTCCCACGCGTGGAGCGAAGTTGTCCTTTTCGAGATTGCGAGCCGTGCGCGGAAATCCGTTGCTGCCGAGGAAATCCAGCGTCTGCGTCTGAAGGTTGAACACGGCCCCGCGATCGTCCACAACAGTCGAAGGAAAATTCAACGTGTAACGCACGCCAAGATTGAGCGACAGGCGTTTGGTGGCACGGACATCGTCCTGATAGAAGAATTCGGCGATCCGGTTGCACGTCGATCGAGAAATTCTGCACCTGCCCCAGAAGAAACGAAGCGAAACTGTTCCCGGTATTGGCCGTTGGGGTTCCGGCCGCCGAGAGCCCGCTGGTCAGGATGTTCGTGAACTGGAAAAGTCCCGTGGGACTGGGAGGCTGAAGAATGTTCAGGTGCTCGATGCGGATATCGGCACCCATCTTCATGCTATGGCGGCCACGGAGCCAGGACAGGTTGTCTACAATCTGGGTTACGGATGTCGTGAAATCGGCGTTGCCGTTGGAGGGCGGTCCGATCTGCTGAAATCCCACGACGTCGTAAGTCGGCAGCGTGTCGGCAAAAGACGAAACCGGTATCTTTGGGATTCCGGAGACCTGCGATGCGGAAACGCCCGTCCGCAATGAGCTGCGATCGAAGCCGCGCCGTGTGTAGCCGAAGCGAAGCTGGTTCACCTTGTTGCCGGACAGGGTCCAGTTATGTTCCGCGGCCACGCTGTCGGCTCGCGTAAGCGTATCGCCGACGATACCGGCTGTGAGGTTGCCGCTGCCGTCCGGCAACGGCGGAATCGGATGAGAATTGTCGCGCAGGTGTGCATATCGCACAAAGACGCGATGCCCGCCAGTAAAGTTGTGGTCGAGCCGCCCATCGAACTGGTCCTGAGCCGTTGTCTCGTTGCCTACACGAACGTAGTTGTTGGCGGTTGCCTCCCGCCCGCCGGTAAAAACATTCGGTAGCGGATAGCGCTCGAAGGCAATCCGCGCGGCCGGATCTAGGCGGTCCGGCGGAATCGTATTGTTCGGAAACGCATCCCGGCTGAAACCGGCATCCGTGCGCCGCGTCGTCAGCGGATCGAAGATTGGCTGACTGAAAATGCCTGCACGTTGAAGCGACGTGGGGACGGTGCTGGTTCGGACTGCTCCTGTTTGAAGCCGCGTGCCCTGCCAATCGACGAAGAAAAATGTCCGATTCTTCTTTACCGGACCGCCAAGCACAAAACCGTATTGATTGCGGCGGAATCGCGGCTTG
>QHXD01000407.1 GCA_003223895.1 Acidobacteriota bacterium | reverse complement strand
GGACCATTCAAGGTCCTCATACCCGGTTAAACGTAGCTGTAGGCATTACTCGCGATCCCGACAGCGGAGAAATTGTCGTCGCCAATAGCGGAGATAATTCCATCTTCTTTTTTGACGCCAACGCCAATGGCGATGTGGCTCCGGTGCGGGTCCTCGCAGGGCCGGCCACAAATTTGAAAGGCGCCACCGGAGTCGCTATTGACACTAAGCACAACGAGCTGTGGGTCACCAGTTGGGAAAATCATGTCGCCGCAGTATTTCCCAGAAAGGCTCAAGGCAACATCGCGCCGCTGCGGATGATCCACAGCGCCCCTCCCGGCGCTCCGCTCGCCACCATGGGAAGACTGGGGGCTGTTGCCTTTGATCCCAAACGGCAAGAGATTCTGGCACCCAACTGAGTGAGCTATCCGAGGATCTCGGTATTCGCCAGGTTGGCGAATGGAACTGCCGCTCCCACACGGGTGATTGAAGGTCAGGACACGCTGCAGGCTCGCACCAGCCACGATATTTCTGTGGACTCGCTCCATGACGAAATCGCTGTTCCCAATCCGTTCGCGCAGGCGATTTTGTTCTTCAGCGGCGGAGCAAAAGGCGCTGAAGCACCTGTACGCATCATTCAAGGTGCTAAAACGATGTTGAATTACTCGGACAACGTGACGCTCGATCCCGTCCATCGAGAAGCTTACGTCGCGCAACTGATGAACGATGCGATCCTGGTATTTCGCAGCGACGTGGGCGGCGATGTGGCGCCGATCCGGGTCATTCACGGTCCCAGGACAAAACTCGACCGTCCCGTGCGGGTCTCAGTCGATCCCGTAAATAACCTCCTGGCCGTTACGACGATCCAGGGCGTTTGGCTTTTTAATCGCACCGACAATGGAGACGTGGCGCCGCGCTGGATCATTTCGGGTCCCAAAACCGGGCTCGGCGTCGTGTTCGGTACACGGAAAGTCATCTTTTCTCCGCAGGGCAAGAAGATTATCGCCACGGGACGAAGGGGAGGGGTGCCCACTGGAGAACTCTTCAGCCGCGCTCCGGGCTCGCAGCCGTTCATTGGAATCTGGAACTATGGAGACACTGGCGACGTGGCTCCCTGGGCCATCATGCCGGATACTGCCGCCTACTCCATGGACCTGAATGCCGCCGCGAAGGAATTGATAACGTTAGACCGCGGGAAACTCGTCGTCTACAGGATACCGGAGTTGTTTCAATAGTTCTCGAACTCGACCACCCCGTCTGCGCCGCTTCGGAACGGGTCCTTTTTCTTAGGGGCGCAGCCACCCCTCCTTACGAGGCAGTGGTGTCTAAATTAGCGATATTCCCCTCCTTGGTTAAGAGGGGTGGCCGCGCTATCCAGAAAATGGTCCCGTTCCTTTGATGGGCGCGGACGGGGTGGTTGGTTCAACGTCGCGAAGCCACCTTATAGATACTCGCGCAGCGCACCGATTCGATAAGGAGCGCTTCGCGGAAATCTATAAGGTGGCTTCGCGATATTCGAACCACCCCGTCTGCGCCCGGCTGAGGAGGCTTCGCGGCATTTTATTGATGGGCGCAGCCACCCCTCCTTACTAAGGAGGGGAGTATCCTAAAACGACACCCCGCAAAGCTTGCAACCCTCCAAAAGCGGGCTGCGCGCGCGTCTCAGCCCGAAACATGCAAACTAATCTGGACACCACAGCCTCACGACGAGGGGAAGCGTCTTTTCCCCTCCTCGTGAGGAGGGGTGGCTGCGCCATCAAAAAGAAGGGCCCGTTCCGAAACGGCGCAGACGGGGTGGTCGATCTGGTGTCCATCCTGGACATCCTATTTCTGCGAGTCGACGAGCTTTTTGTACGCGGCCGCTTCCGTCGGGGAGCAGATCATCTCCATCAAGTCGGCGTCGGCCGGCACCAGTTTCAGCGGGAGCTTATTGCGCGGTGTCCAGGTTTGGGTATATGCCGTTGGATCGTCGATGGTGACGGTAAGCTCCAGCGTGTCGCGGTCTCGGCGATGGTAGCGTTCCAGAACGCGCATATCGGCGCTGTGTGGATTGCCCGCATTGTCGAGCCAGGTCCTGTCGTCCATCCCGATCGTCTCCACCACGAAGGTGTAGTCGTCTTCCCATCGGCCAACCGAGTATCCGTACCAGCGCGGATCCGGATTTCTGGGAAGCGCTCGCCCGTCAGTCCATATGACGCGCCACCTCTTCTCGAACATGTAGAGCATCAGGATCTGATTCGGCGTATGCACGATCTGCACGGGCCGCAGCTCGTACAAGAGGAGGCGGGGAAAGCCGGCCGGATCACACATGATCGACAGCGGGTCGTTGATGAACTCTTCGGTCACCGCTCTGGGCCCGTTTCCCGGCTTGATATCCTTGAGCCTCTCCTGGGCCCAGGGCGTGAAGGGAGACGCCACGTGCCCTGCTCCCGAGACACCCCCAGGGCCTGCGTCCCAGGTGCCGGTCAGATCACGTGGCGGAGCTGGAGCTGGTTTGCCCTCCGGCGATTCAAAGACGCTCCGGGGCAACCCGGAGCTGTTCCAGGTTTGCGCGAGCGTGACGCCGGATAAACACATCAGTGCCGCCACTAAGGGAACGAAAGAGACGACGAAGCGTCTTGGCATGTTGAAAGTCCTCCGCTTCAGGGTGTCACTTCGCCGGCAATGGGTCCGGGGCGGTTACCCCAGTCGCCAGTAACACCCGGCCATCGGCAAAATAGACGGTTCTGACGCGCCCGATGGGTGCGCCGTTCTTGACGCCCTGCAAGGTCAACGTCACGACGTCTCCGGACTTGAATGAGGTTCGGGTCCACCCGAGCGCGCTCATGGTCGTCGGATTCTGGGTTTCGACAGCCCAGTTTGTAACCTTACCGCTCTCGTCCTTGACATCGTACTTCAGGAAGCAGTGGGGATTGGACCAGACCCACTCGGTCACGGTCCCCTTCATCGCAAGGATTTTGTCGTCGAAGCTCGCCGCCCCGTGGTGTCCCAGCAGGAGAACTGAATGCACCAGAAGGCCGACAGCCGCGACGAAAACGCCGGCAATCTTGTTTCTCACAGGGCCCTCCCCTCTTTATTGTTGTAATACGCCGAACATAAAGATACCGGGCACGCCTGTCAAGACATTGCAACGCACGAAGAACGTGCCTAACGGTCGAAAAGGCAATGAGAACCAGCCGCGGATTACGCGAATTACGCGGATGCAGATTTACAATCTGTCCACTGGGCCTCAGCTCTGCATCCGCGTAATTCGCGTAATCCGCGGCTGATTCCCCGTCTTCCTGTCGGAACCCGTGAGAAATCCGGGCTAACACTTAACCTGGCGCGATCGCGCGTTTTGACAGCGTGGTAAGCCGGTGCTATAAGTGCCGGGACAAAAGACACCCACAACCCGCTTCCCATAACAAGCCGCCCATCCTCAGGGGCGACGCGTTTACTTAAGGAGATGAGTATGCGTAATGTTCCGCGTATCCTCGCACTTCTGATCGCGGCCGCCATCCTTGTTCCATGGACTGGCGTGTACGCGCAAGTCACGACCGCGACTCTCTACGGAATCGTCCGCGACTCGAGCGGAGCCGTGCTGCCTGGCGCGAGCGTCTCCGCTACGAATGAAGGCACCAACCTGTCTCGCGAGATCATCACAGACGAGCGCGGCGAGTTTGCCATGCCGGCGCTCCCAACGGGCCCATACACGTTGAAGATCGCCCTGCCGGGTTTCAAGACCTACACTAACCAGGGCCTGCCGCTTGGCGCGGGTCAAACTTTGCGTCAAACGTTCGTGCTCGAGATCGGGCAGGTCTCGGAAGATATCACGGTCGCAGCAGCAGCGTCGCTGGTCGAGACAGTTTCTATCACGCAGACCGAGGCCCTGGGGCTGGCGCAGGTGACCGAGCTCCCGGTGGCCCGCCGTAACATTGGCAACCTGCTGGCGTTGTCCGCGGGTGTGAGCGCGAGCGACAGGTCCGAAGGGACCAAGAGCTTTC
>QHXD01000375.1:7355-9412 GCA_003223895.1 Acidobacteriota bacterium | reverse complement strand
CGGCTTGCCCCACCTCGCTCGCATCCCGTGAACGATGGCCTCGATCTGCGCGGAGGTCAGCATTCCTCCGGAGCTCTGCGCAAAGGCAGGCATTGCGGTTTCTGGAACTCCGTCCGCAGTTACGCGAGACATCGTAGCGTTGTCCGCTATCGCGAGGTAAAGCGGGTCGCCCAGTCCGATTGCAGCTCCACCCCGGCCATCCTGGCCATGACACCCAGCACAGTTTTTTCCGTAAAGGAGATCGAAATCCATGATCTCGGAGGGCGGGACAACTAACGAATCCTGCGACGGCCGTCCAGGTGGGTTCTTTAAAGCACTGCAGCTTGTCGCAAAGACCAGCGCGGCGAGAAGAAAGGTGCGGCGTTTCATTGCTGTTGGTCCTCCCTTCGCCGGTCGCTTATTCCGGGCGCTTCAATGCCCGCGCGGATGGCGAATGGTAAGTGTTGCCAGGTGTGCACGAGTTCCTGACGGGAAACGACGATGCCTGCGACAATCCCGAATCCAACTTGCGAGAGCACGAACCAGAACCAATCGATGCGGCGGTTGAGCACCGGATTGATAATGCCAAGAATGCTATGGATCAGACCGGACCAAAGGATCGGCGCAACGAAGCCTCCAAGCAGAATCGGCCGCCGCGGCAGCATGGCCAACAAACAACGACGTGATCAAGTGAACGGAAACCGCAATGAGGAAGACTTTCAGATGAAAGGTGCCGATTTCAACCGTCGTCGCTGTGGTTGCGGCGGGAAAAAAGCCAGCCGCCAGGAGATTGACGGGATACCAGATGCCATTCCCACTGACAAGGCCGTACAGCATGGCGAGGGCCGCCATGGCCACGCTTCCAGCCAAACCGCCCTTCACTCCCGCCGAAACCGGATAAATCTCAACCGGCAGCCTGGCGCGGTGTAATTCGCCCTCGACCCCGATTCGGGCGACCTCGCGACGTGCCTTCGCGACCACCGGCATTGCCTCCGAAACCCGCACGGATTCATGCGTTTCATGCGGCAGAACGTCGCGCAACCAGCCCACTGCGCCGGCAATAGAGATTATCGCGCCGAGCGCGCTGATCGAAGAGCTTGTAACTAATCCGGCGAAGAGCAGCGTGAGGCCGAACGCAAGGACAATCGGCGATGGTGTTGACGCAGGCATTTCGATCGTCTTTCGTGATTCCGTGCTCATTGCTACAGACCCTCAGCGGCCGATGACATACACGACCATAAAAACAACGACCCATACGGCGTCGACGAAGTGCCAATAAAGAGACAAAACGCCTACCGGTTCGGCGTGTTCCTCCCTGACATGTCCAAGCAGCGAGAAGACTGATACCGTTGCCAGGGCAATAAGGCCCACGGTCACATGAAACGCATGTAAACCCACGAGTGAGTAGTAGGTCGTCCCGAACAGGTTGGTACCAATCGTCAGCCCTTCGTCGTAAATCAGATGCCGCCACTCACCAGCCGTTCCGGCCAGGAAAGCAGCGCCGAGTGCGATCGTTAGAATCCAGCGCAGCGCGAAGCCGCGGGCGTTTCCGCTGCTCAGGGCTTTTACTGCGGAGTGAATCGTGATGCTGCTCGACAGCAAGCAAATCGTAAAGAAGATTGGAACATGCAGGACCTCCCATGGTGTTGGTCCCGTAACGCTCTTGCCGATGTAAAACAAATACGCGACAACGAAGATTGTGAAAATCGCCGCCTCTGCAGCGATGAGGCCGCACATTCCCACGCGCCCCCGCGGAGGAAGCTTCCACTCGATACCGGGTTCATGCATTACCAATGGCTCTGCGTTCATGGAGATTTCCTTCTACTCGTACTTCCAATCGGGATCTTCGGGATGCTTGAGGTCCCACAGGGGCCGCCGGCTCCTGACAGCTGGAATGACCGCGAAGTTGTACACGGGCGGCGGAGAAGTTGTGGACCACTCCAGCGTCCATGCATCCCAGGGATCGCTGCCCGCAGTCTCACCCCGCAGGTACGACCAAATCAGATTGAAGATGAAAACCAATATGCCGGCTGCCTGGAAGAACACACCAATCGTCACGATGAGATTCAAGGTGTCCC
>QHXD01000375.1:0-7341 GCA_003223895.1 Acidobacteriota bacterium | reverse complement strand
CCCAGCCCCGGCCGGGCTCGTATGTGTAGATCCGGCGAGGCATTCCGAGAAGGCCGGGAATATGCATGACGTCGAACGTGAGATGGAATCCGATGAAGAAAAGCAAGAAATGCAGTATGCCGAGCGTCTCGTTGTACATTTTTCCCGACATTTTCGGCAACCAGTAATAGAAGGCTGCAAACAGCGTGAAGAGTATGCCGCCCACGATGACGTAGTGAAAATGGGCGACGACGAAGTACGAATTCCCAAGCTGCCAATCGAACGGCGCTGAACCCAGCATGATTCCGGTGAGTCCCGCGATCAGGAACTGAAACAGAAACGCTATGCAGAAAAGCATTGGCGTCTTGAAATGAATTTTTCCTCCCCACATGGTCGCGAGCCAGTTAAAGATCTTGATGCCGGTCGGAACCGCGATGGCCATCGTCGACAACACGAAAAAGATGTTCGCGTTTGAATTCATGCCGACCGTGAACATGTGGTGGGCCCACACACTAATACTGATGAATCCAATCGCGAGCGTCGCCGCCACCATGATCGGATAACCGAAAATCGCCTTGCGGGAAAACACAGGAATGATTTCGGAAGCGAAGGCGAATGCAGGGAGAACGAGTATGTAGACTTCCGGATGGCCGAAAATCCAAAAGAAATGCATCCAGATCACTGCCGAGCCCCCGGCCTGCGTGTCGAAGAAATGTCCGCCGAGGTAGCGGTCGATAAGCAACATGATCTGCGCGGCCGAGAGCGGACTGACTGCAAGCAATACGAGCCCCGCCATCACAAAGCTGAGCCAAACCAGCAGCGGCATTTTCCCGAGCTTCATCCCGGGGCAACGCATGCACAGGGTGGTGGCCAATATATTGATCGCTGTTCCGATGCTGCCGAATCCAGATACGAGCAGCGCCAGAGTCCAGTAATCCGTGCTGTGCCCGGGCGAAAATGTTCGCGAAGTTAATGGTGCGTAAGCGAACCACCCGACGTCGGGAGCATTACCTGCCCCGTACAGGCCATTCGCTCCCAGGAAACTGAAATATAGAAAGATGCCTCCGAATGCTGTCAGCCAGAAACTGAAAGCGTTCAATCGCGGGAATGCCATGTCCCGTGCACCGATCATTAGAGGGATCAAATAGTTTGCGAAGCCAAACACGATCGGCATGGCCACGAAGAAAATCATTGTCGTGCCATGCATGGTGAACAGACGGTTGAAGACTTGAGGGGAAACGAAATCGTTCCGCGGATACATAAGCTGGATCCGCAAGACGCTTGCTTCGATACCACCGAGCACCAGAAAGACGAGCGCATAAACGATGTACATGATGCCGAGCCGCTTGTGATCCATTCGTGCAGCTTCTCCGGAAACGAACGGGCCGCCGGTTGTGACCTGGGCCAGGGCATTGCATCGGTCGACATCGACGTTCTCCTTGGCGCTCAGCGGAGGGTCTCTAAATACGCCGTTACGGCGTCCAGTTCTCGATCGCCCAGCCCCATCGGCGGCATTCGCGATCCGGGTTTCATGGCGTCGGGATTTTGAATCCAGCGTCGAAGATTGTCCGGAGTGTTCGGCACGGCTCCCGCAGCGAGTGTTTCACGGCTCATCAGGTGCGTCAGATCCGGACCGAAACGTCCATTCGCGGCCGTGCCTGTCACGCTGTGGCAGTTGATGCATGAGGTGGACTCGAAGATCTTCTGTCCGACGGAAACAGTGCCGCCCGTGCCTGCCGGTTGGCTTTGCTCCTGAATCCAGCGGTCGAATGCTTCGCGCGAGTCCACATAAACGCGGAGAAGCATCTTCGCGTGCTGTGTTCCGCAATACTGGGCGCATTGACCCAGGTAAAGCCCCGGCTCGGTTGGCTCGATCCACATCCTGTTAACGCGGTTCGGGATCAGGTCCGTCTTGCCCGCCAGGCGTGGCACCCAAAAGCTGTGATCTGTATCTGCAGAAAGCAGGGTGATGAAGGTGGGGCTCGGGTGTGCGGGATCGCTTACGGGCAAGTGCAGTTCATTAGCGGTGACGACGTTCAGATCAGGGAATCGATACTCCCACCAATACTGGTGACCGATCGCGATCACTTCAACGGCGCCCGCCCGCGGGGACGCATTCTGGATGGCCGTGACGACCCGCGCTGTTGCCATAAATAGAGTCACAACGATAAGAATCGGAAGGACTGTCCACGCGAGTTCCACCTGATTGCTTCCGTAAACCTGAGGGGGCTCGCGGCCGTCGTCGCCCCGCCTCCTTCTGAACTTCACGACGGAGTAGGCGAGCAACGCGAAAACAACTAGAAATATCACCGCGGTAACCGACAGCACAAAGAGAGAGAGATCAAAGATCCACTTTGCCGATGTGGACGCCGGAGCAAAAATATTCGTCGGGCTCACATCTTTACTCCTTTGTAGTCTCGACTCTAATCGGCGCCGCTACGGGAGGACAATTCGGAGATCTACGGTGAACAATTCGGAAACTTTCGGGAGAGATGTTTCAACAGATACTTCACGCTGAACATTCGATACGTTCAGGTCACCTGGCTCGACGGTAAGGCTTCTTCAGATAACCCCGGGCCGTACTGTGTGAATCTTCGAAGTTCGCGCCACTCAAGACCTGTTGGTAGTTGGAGGCTATAGACATGATCGAAGCCTTTTATCGCACGTTCCTGGAACTCTGGTGTTTTCAAACTCTGGGCGAGAAGTGTATTCGGTAGGCCGCTGAATACCTGTAGAAGAGCTGTTATGCTTATGGTAAACCGAAGGCCTCCCATACCTGCGCTCAGTGCAAGGCTCCTACCAGAGTGTAGCCAGGACGGCACGACTGCTGCATACCTCTCAGCACTTCCGTAAATTCTTCTGTTCGACTGCGTAATTCTTGCGGTTGTTGTCGTGTTAGGAGCGGCACTAGGCTGAAGGGAGAATCCGCCAACCAGATTTCAAACTGCATGCAGGCACACGAATCGGGAATGCTGGAGGACAGCGAGCGGCCGTGAGCGACGAAACTCTTTCGCGAGACACCGGCCCGAGCGCCTCCCGCGTCCGCGTTGATCCTGCTGATGGCCGCAGTGATCGTGATTCTGATCACTGGAAACTGGAACTGGTGGGTGAGCGAGCGGGTATCGCAGAAAACTGACGACGCCTACCTGAGGGCAGACCTGACACCCCTGAGCACAAAAGTAGCGGGACTGGTGGAAGCAGTACCGGTTTCCGATTACCAGGCCGTAAGAGCGGGGGATTTGCTCGTTCAATTGCGTGATGACGATTTTCGAGCGCAGGTGGACCAGGCCAAGGCCGCAGTGCTTTCCGCCAGAGACTCGCTCATCCAAAATCAGCGCCAGAGGGAATTACAAGACTCACGGATTGTTCAGGCGGAAGAAGGGATCCACTCCGCGGAGGCGGAGATCGCAGCAGCACAGGCCGGAATCGAGGCGGCGAAAGCGGCAACCGGGAACGCGCAAAGTGGCATTGACGCAGCGAACGCAGAGGCGGAGCGCACGCTATTGGAACGGCGGCGCCAGGAAGCGCTTTTCGCGGTCGGCTCCGCAACGCATCAGACAGTGGAGCAGGTGGTTGCCGATGAGCAGCGTTATCGCGCGCAGCTCGCAAGCAGCGAGGACAACCTGAGGACAGCGACGGCGCAACTGGCCAGCCGTCAGGCTGACCTGGTCCGTGCGCGCGCTCACCTGGGCAGTGCAAGAGCCGAACTCGAAGCGCAGAAACGCCAGCGGGCTGTGCTCGAGTCGCAGGATCTCCTCCTTCACGACGATCTGAAGGCGAAGGAAGCGGCCCTCACACTGGCTCACATCAACCTGGACTACACGCGGATTACAGCGCCGCAAAACGGCGTCGTGAGCGAACGCGAGGTGCGTCGCGGACAACTCGTCAGCCCAGGCACTCAGGTGATTTCGTTGATCCAAAGAGATGTATGGGTACAGGCCAATTACAAAGAAACGCAGGTCCGCCACATGCAGCCCGGCGATCCTGCCGAGATCCGGGTGGATGCTTTACCCGGAGTGATTTTGAGAGGGAAGGTTGACCAATTGGCCCCCGCGAGCGGGTCGCAATTTGCATTGTTGCCGCCGGATAATGCGACCGGCAATTTCACCAGGATCGTGCAGCGGGTACCCGTGAAGATCGTGCTGGATCCGGATCAATCAACCGCATCGCAACTGCGGCCCGGCTTATCTGCGATCGTCACCGTTCGCACGAACGATCCCGGCGATTGAGGAGACACCCCGGTGGATCCTTCAGAGTCCAGGGCCGCACCGCAACCGACTACCAACCCATACATAGGGATAGCGGGAGTATTCCTGGGGGCCGGGCTGGCCACGCTGAACGCGCGTCTGATCAGCGTCGGTCTGGCGGATCTCCGCGGCGCCCTCGGCCTGGGTTTCGATGAGGCCTCCTGGATTCCGACCGCGCTGAATATGGCGACGATGTTCAGTGGCGTCTTCGTGGTTTTCCTCAACGTTAGGTACGGCACGCGCAGGATTCTGCTTCCCGCGGCGGGAATTTTCGCGCTGATGTCCGCACTGCTGCCCTTTGCGCGGAATTTCTGGCTCATGCTGGGATTGGTCGTGATCGCCGGTCTGGCATCGGGCACCTTTTACTCTCTTACCCTGACCTTCGTGCTGACCGCCCTTCCGAAGCGGCTGATCATTTTTGGAATTGCAGCGTATGCGGCCGATATCGTTTTCCTCAGTAACGTTGCGTCGCTGATCGAGGGCTGGTACGTGGAGCACCTGTCTTGGCATTGGATCTTCTGGAATGCTGCGGTCTTCACACCATTGATGATGACGTGCGTCTACTTTGGAATCCCGCAGCGGCCTTTGTCGGACGTTCGCCCGAACTGGCGCGGATTCGTTTATTTCAGCCTTGCTCTCAGCCTGCTTTATGGCGCGATGGATCAAGGAGAGCGCCTGGACTGGCTAAACTCCGGCGTCATCGTTGCAATGCTTACCGGAGGAATCTTCCTGCTCGCGGCCGCATTGGTGAGGCGGATCGTCGATCCGAATCCTCTGCTAAGCCTGTCCTTCCTCAACAGCCGGAACATTATCGTCCTCGGCCTCTCGATCTTTATATTTAAGTTCGTGCACCTGGCCACTATCGTACTCGTCCCCGGGTTTCTGGGTAATATCCAGGAATATCGAGCGCTTCAGACCGGCCACGCGCTGGCGTGGGTGGCTGTGCCGATGTTGGCGGTCGTGTGGCTGGTTGCCTGGATCGTGAACTATAGCAACTCGCGGCTGATTCTAACGCTCGGGTTGACGATCGTCGCGGTGGCCTGCTGGTTCTGCGCCCAGTTGGATACCTTCTGGGCAGGAACCAGTTTCAACATCCTGGAACTGGTTCTGGCCGCGGGACTCGCGTGTTCGTACATCGGTCTGGTGGGCAGCATCGTTTTGGAGGGTCTCGAAACAGGAGCCTTAACGAGCGCAGTGAAAGCCGCAACATTCTCCGGGTTCATGCACTTCATCCGCATCTTCGGCGGGGAGGTCGGCGTGGCTGCGATGACGCGGTTCGTCTCGTTGCGGGAGAAGTTTCATTCCAACATGCTCGGACTCCACGTGGAAGCGGGCAGTTGGATCACCGACGAGCGGATTCGGATGCTCGGTGGAGGCGTGCTGCCCGCGTCCACGGGACCGGAGGAAGCGGCATCCCGTGCGGTCAGCCTTCTACACCAACAGGTGCGGGCGCAGGCGTACACAATGGCAACCGCCGACGGATTCATCCTGATCGGGTGGATGGTCGTCGCTTATCTACTGTTGGCGTTACTGCTACGGCCGGCAAAGATCAGTTTCAAGGATATCCGGAGTATGCAATGAACCGCTTTCCGAGGTAGCCCAGCCGCGTACAGTACCTGAACAAAACCACACCTCAGTCAGAATTTATACGGATAGAGATTTGGGCGACCCATTTCTAGACTTTAACAAGTCATCATTCGCGGCCGCATGGTTCCACGCGATGCGGCCGCTCGCCCCCTATGTCGCCGGAGAAACTGAAAAGCCAGAGGTCATGCGTAGAAGAAATACTTTCTTTGCGTTCCTATCACTGTTGCTCGTAACTACCATCACAGGCTGGTCTCAGCAAAGTTCGTCGGCGTCTGGTGAGGTGTTAACGCTGGAGCAAGCAGTAGCTTTGGCTTTACGTGACAATCATGTTGTCCGAGAAGCGGAGAACCAGGCAGGCAAGGCGGGAGATGTTCTGGCTGCGACCCGTACCGGTCGATTTCCTTCGATGGATGTGTTCTCATTGGCCGCGGAGCAGTTTGTCGAGCCGGTTCACGTTGCTAACCCGATATCCAGTATCTTTCCCGGCGTTGGTCCTTTCTTTTCCATCGGCATTCCACGGAGACCGACATTTATATTCACCGGGCTCATTCTTCAGCCGCTCTCGCAGCAATACCGTGTCGGCCTGAACATCGAACAAGCAAAATTGGGCCAGGATATCGAAAGAGAACGACTTCGCCTCGTGAAACAGTCCGCGATTGACCAGGTCAGGCAAACATATTACGCAATTCTGCAAAAGCAGAGCGCGCTCGAAAGCATTCAGGAATCCATCACGCGCTATCGTGAACTGGATCGTGTGACGAGCGACAAGGTGGCACAACAAGTGTCGCTAAAGAGCGCGAGCCTCGATGTCAAAACACGCCTCGCCAAAGCAGAATATGAAGCTCTCAATATCTCGAATGAACTCGCCACACAAAAGGAACAACTCAACAACCTGCTCGGCCGTGACGTACGCACGGAGTTCCGGGTGAACCCGGCACCCAATGTGAATGGTTTTCCCGCCGAACTGGAGAGCGCAAGGAATCGTGCTCTCGCCCAGCGACCCGAAATACGCGAGGCGGAACTAAAGGTCAGGCAAGCCGAGGTAGACCGCCGTATCAAGAAGTCTGAGTACATCCCTGATGTGAGCGCCGGCTTCCTTTACATGACCTTCCGGAATTTCGATGAAATCATCCCGAAAAATCTCGCGAGCGCCGGCCTTGCGATGAAATGGGAGGTCTTCGACTGGGGGAGAAAGCGAGACCAACTCGCGGAAAAAGACAAGGCCATCGAGCAGGCAAAGGACCGATCGCGCGAGGTAGAAAACCGCGTCCTCATCGATGTAAGCGACAAGTTCCGCAAGCTCCAGCAGACCCGCCAGGCTTTCGTTGTGGCTCAACTGGCAGAGGAAACGGCGCGTGAAAATCTGCGCGTCAACACGAACAAATACAAATTTACGGCAGCGCTCATGTCCGATGTCCTGGAATCGCAATCAACGCTAGCCGAAGCCAATCACCAGTTGCAACAGGCGTTGCTCGGTTATTGGACGGCACAGGCCGAATTTGAAAAAGCTCTGGGCGAAGACAACTAA
>QHXD01000374.1 GCA_003223895.1 Acidobacteriota bacterium | reverse complement strand
CTGACAATCACGAAGACCGACGCCAACAATCCTTATATTATTTTCCCGGTGCCGGACAACGTGGAGAACGGCCCCAGGGTTCCTCCGCCCGTGAAAGTCGATACGGAGAAATTGGCGGACGGTGTGTGGTATCTCACTGGAGGCACGCATCACAGCGTGGCGGTCGAGTTCCGAAACTACGTCGTGCTTTTCGAGTGCCCACAGAACGAGGAGCGGGCCGTGGCGGTACTCGACACCGTCAAGAAGACGATTCCCAACAAACCGATCCGCTACGTCGTCAACACCCATCACCACTTCGATCATTCCGGAGGCCTTCGCTCGTGCGTCGCCGAAGGCGCCACCATCATCACGCAGAGCGAAAACAAGCCGTATTACGAAAAGGTGTGGGCGCTGCCGCACACGCTGAATCCGGATCGGCTCGCGAGGGCGCCAAAAAAACCCATCGTGGAAGGCGTGGAGGAGAAGCGAGTGCTCACGGATGGCCAGCGCACGGTGGAGCTTTATCACCTCCAGGGAAGCAACCACTCGGCGACGATGCTGATCGGCTACTTACCGAAAGAGAAGGTACTGATCGAGGCGGATGTGTATACTCCCGGGCCCGCCAATGCCCCGCCGGTCCCAGCGTCGAAGGAAATGATCAACCTGAACGAGAACATCAAGCGTCTCCGGCTGGACGTGCAGCGGATCACGCCGCTTCACGGCCGCCTGGTCACTATCGATGACCTGCGCAAGGGGCTTTAACCACAAAGACACAAAGGCACAAAGAAATTCGGCATCGAGGGGTAAGACCCCTCGATGCCGAATTTCTTTGTGCCTTTGTGTCTTTGTGGTTAAAGCCCCTTACGGTTAGAACGTCGTCCGGAATCCCAGCTGCAGCATCCGCGGCTGGTAGGCGAGGTTATCGTTCGTTGTTTTCGTTGGTCGTATAGGAACCGTAGTTCGTGTGATTGAACAGGTTGAACACCTCGAGAATGCCGAAGACCTGCCGCCGCTCACCCAGCGGAATTCGCTTCTGAAGGCGCATGTCCACGCGGTGGATCGGTTGTCCCACGAGGCCCCCGCGCGGGATGATCGTGCCATCCCGCCGGTAGCGCTGCAAGGTGACGGGGGATCCACCCGCTTCGTCACGAATGTCGGAGCCGAAGGTAGTTCTGAAACGCTCGCCTGAACCGAAGAAATAGACGCCGCTTAGTTGGACTCCGCGGCCGATGTCCCAAATGCCGTTCAGGACAGCCCGCTGGCGCTGGTCTCCGCCTTGCTGGAAGCCTCCACCCGAGGTCGCGCCGGCCAGGGTATATTCGCCGCCCATATCCCGGGCCAGGGGGAAGCCGATCGGCCGGCGCGCCACGATACCGTCGCTGCCGATGTACCATTGGTCCCGACGCGGGTCGGAATCCATGAATCGCGAGCGCGTGATCGTGGCCGATGCCTGCCAGCGGTGACTGAACCGCTTGGTGAAGGTCAAGTCCACGCCGTGGTAGTTCGACCAGCCCTCCAGGAGTTCAAAGTTCACGGCGCCCCACTGAGGAAAGGCCCGGCGGCTGACGTCGGTGAAGGGATAGTTGGCTCCCGTCGCCGGGTTATACGTCAGATTCACCTGCTGCGCGCTTTCCTCGCGCCGGCCTCCGGTGAAGATGTAATTCACTTCCACCGACATGTCTGTCCCTAACTGCCGCTGAACGCCAACCGACACCTGGTGGCTGTAAGAAGTCCGGCGTCCGGGATAGTCGATTTCCTGCGTTAGCGAACGATACACACAGCCGGGAACGAAGTTGATATCGCAGGCGCGCTGGAGCGACTGCTCGAAGCTCGGCTTGGAACCATTGAACCACCCCCAGGACCCATCTTGAACGGTCGTAAAGTCGGAACGGCCGTTGTTGAAAATCTGGTTCTCAAACCGGTGCAGATAACCCTCCGTTTGCTGGACTCCGTCGTTCGGAGAGAAAGCGTAGAACAGCCCATATCCGCCGCGCAGAACCGTTCGGTCATTCAGGCCGAAGTTTATTCCCAGGCGGGGGGCGAGGTTGCTCTTGTCGTGTGGCAGATTACCCGGCAACCACGGCAGGAAGCGGACCTTCTCCGAGTGCGCATTGCTATCGATGTCGTATCGCACACCGAGATTGAACGTCACATTGTGCCGGACCTTCCAATCGTCCTGGATCCAGCCGGCAAAGAGATGCCGGACGATCCCGTATCGGTGCTCCGTATCCGACGAACTGTGGTAGACCCATCGGGTGATGGAGGCCAGCGGCGCCAGATTCCATGTGGATGCGTCGTTCCAAACTGGGAAGAGCGACTCGAGATTGGCCGGTGGCGCTGCAGTATCGGCGACAATCACGCCATCACATCTCAGACACCACCGAAACTCGTTGTGGAATCGCAAGTACTCGCCGCCCATTTTCACGTCATGGATCCCTAGCCAATCGCGCGAGGTAGTGATGTCATCGCGAATCGACTGGGTGTCCTGGAAGATGTTAAGCGGGCTGGCGCCGATGGTGTAGCCGCGCAATTGGATGATCACCGATCCTCCGTGGAGAGAGGGGTGGTACGGAAAATCGCCGCCCTTCCATCGGACGATGGGCTGGTCCTGCCGCTCGTAGTTAGTCAGGCCCCCTTTGAGCTGGTTCACCGTCCGGTTGCTAAGGACGTGCGTTAAAGTTGCGAAGTACTGAGTGGCCAACCGGCCCCGTGTGCCGCCGGCCGACGGGTGATTCGTGGCGGCATTAGCGCCGGAGTAGAACAGGGCGTTGTATCCCGAGCCACGCACCGACAACCGGGTAGCCGGCGTAAATTGATAATCCAATCTTCCCAGCGCCTTGTGCACGTGGCTCGGGAAGTTCACATCGACGTTGAAGGCCGGGTACGGACTGTTGTAGGTATAGGTCTTCGGCTCCCGCTCGTATTCGTAACTGCCGAAGAAATGCACGCGATCCTTGACGATCGGCCCGCCCAGCGTTCCGCTCAGCTGCTGGTTCGAATAAGGCAGAACGCGCTTGCTGACAAAGTCCGCGGCGTTGAACTTGTCATCACGGAAATAGCCGGAGAAGGTGCCGCCGAAAGCGTTCGTTCCCGACTTGGTGACGGCATTGACGAGCATGCCGGCCGAGCGCCCCTGGCTGGCGTCAAACCGGTTCGCGACTACCTCGAACTCTCCGATCGCGTCGCGGCTGTAGCCCGACTGCTCCGAGTCGGGCGAGGAGTGGTAGTTTATCGTCACGTCCTGGCCGTCCACCTTGGTTTGCGAATAACCCTGCCGATTCTGCACGAGCCCGACCGATTCATTCCGGCGGGCTCCTGGCGCCAGCAGGCTCAGGTCCATCCAGTTCCGGCCGTTGAGCGGCAGCTCCTGCATCTGCCGCGGGTCGATGTTGGCGCCGACTTTTGAGGTCGTCGTATCCACCAGCGGCGGCTCACCGGTAACGGTCAGACTCTCGGCAATGGTCGAGGGCGCCATCTGAATATTCACGACCACCGTCTGTCCCACGAGCATCTGAACGCTCCGGTTCACGGTGGCGAAACCCGGCAACTGCGCCGTGATTCTGTAAGTCCCGACGCGCACCGGCAGCCGGAAGTTGCCGCGCTCGTCGCTGATTGCCTCAAACGTGTTTCCCGATTCGTTGTTGGTCGCTGTCACCATCACGCCTGGCAGGACTGCGCCGGTCGAATCGGTGACGGTGCCGCTCATTGTCGATTCCTGAGCGCGCCCAGGGACGGGCAGCATCAGGATTGCGCCGATCACCAGAAGCGATGTAACGACGCTGCAACCCCTCAAGTACTTCATAGGCCCTCCTAGATTGAGACCACATAGAGATGAGTGAGTGCTTACAACGCGCTTCGCGACGTGCGGCCGCAGGTATACCAGCTGTGCCGACTCAAATGTCGAAGCGTAAATAATTGCGGAGTGGAGACAGTCTACACGAGACCGAGGGGGTTAACCACCAAGACATAAAGCCGGAGTTATGTGCTAGTCCTCAATCTGAAATCCGCGGATAAGCGGTATAAGCAGCGAGGTGGCCACCCACGCGTCATTTCAAGGTCATGCATTGCCACATCTCAACTGATGCTGATGAACTTTCCCCTTCAAGCTATTGCGATTCTTCTCTTCTTCAAGGGCATTGCGATTGCACGGCGAACTCTCCGTGGAATGCGCCCTGAATAAAACACGTTTGGTTCTCGGTCCACTCACAGAATGTGTCTTCGGTGAGACAAGGTAATAAGGCAATGTGGGAACCAAAAACAGAGAGCATTCTTCGCGGAAAAAGGGGGAACGTACTCGAGTAGAGATTTCACTAGCGATCCTTTCCCGGACGGCCGGCAACACTTTCGTGGACAAGCGCTTACCTAAGAGGAATCACGCTGGACTCTACGACCGAAGAAGGGATTGGGCCCGCACGTGTGGATGCTTTCCCCTGTTTGCAACTGCAAATTCCTGGATAACAGGGATGCGCTCGTTCGCCACTTGTTTTCGAATAAAGAAAGCGAGGTAAGATCATGTCCCCTAAAAAGACCAACTTCTGGCAACTTCTGAACGCGAGGGCAGTGCCTGGATTACTGCTGTTCAGTTTGATGGCATCGCTGATTCTGGTTCTTGTCTCCACACCGGCGGATGCCCAGAACTTTCTCCCAAACCCTCTTCAAAACCCAATCTGTTCAAGGATTGACAATCAGATCCAAGTCTCACTGGGCTTGCGCATATATTGCTTTGGACGACAGCCGAACGGTCCTGGGACTGGGACCTCACCATCCAGCATTCAGTCGAGCTCAGGAACCGCTTCTGACAGCGGAGGTGGGACGTCTAGCTTTAGCCGGAACGTCAATGCCGCCAGTCTTGCAGAAGACATCTCCCCCAGCGGCTCGCGGGCGTATGGGCAGGCGGAGACCTCGATAGCCGCCTCGGGACGTTATGTGGTTGAAGCCTGGAACGACTTTACCGGCTTTATCTCGCTTTGTCCTTCGCCCATGAACAAGGAAGAACTGACCGGGGCGGGCTTCTCAAACGATGGCGGCAACACCTTTACCGACATAGGTGGATTGCCCAACGACGATTGCAACAACAATCGCCTATTTGGTGATCCCAGCGTCGAAGTTTTTCACGCCCCC
>QHXD01000373.1 GCA_003223895.1 Acidobacteriota bacterium | reverse complement strand
GAAAAAGGCGCGAAGCCCGTTATGGTAAATGTTGATGTTGCAACGTTTATCCGGGACTGACCACCCCGTCTCCCCTCCTCTCCGAGGAGGGGAACACGCTCCCTTGCAATTCATTTCACACCTGTAACGAAAGTGACGCCGTAAGTCTTTTAGATCCGGTCGGCGGTTACTTTCATCTTTCACTTTGAGCCGCGGCTCATGCCAGTCTTCTATGAGCGCCGGTTTTTCGGCGGTCATAGACCGCCGCTACAGTTCCAACGACACCAGTCCCCGGGCTTGCGCCCGGGGCTACACTCTGTCGCCGCTCCGCGGCTGCTGCAGACTCTTATCCTAAATTACAAAGTGCGTCGCCAATACCCTTTTGCTCACCTCCCGATGAATGCTCCATCTAATTCGCATGTAGGCGACGTAAAGCTGATAGGGAGGACAAGAGAATGAAAAAGACGTTAGGTTTTTCAATCAATGTGATTGTTATGGTTATGGTCTTAATGGCTGCAATACCGGCAGTGGCCTCACCGGGCGACGATACAGCTCGTATTTCGGATTCGACCGTGAAGGTCCTGGTGGAACGTGAACTGGCGCGCCGAAATCTTGCGAAAAATGACGTCGAGGTTGCTGTTGAGGATCATGTTGTGACACTTTCCGGCAGGGTTTCCACGCTGACCGAAAAACAAAGAATTGCGGAGACGGCGCGGAAAGCTTATGGAGTCGCGCGAGTAGAAAACAACCTCGGTGTGCGTGTGGTCAGCGACAAGGACATCGCCGAAGCGGTTCGCAAGAGCGTTGTGACCAGCCCGTACTATGACGCTTTTGACTGGATCGAAGCGCAGGTGAATGATGGCCGGGTCATGCTCGCCGGTTCGGTTCGTGAGCCATGGCGCAAGAGCGATTTCGAGAACCGCGTGATGAATATCGCGGGTGTATCCGAAATCGACAATCAGATCAAAGTGCTGCCGTTGTCCAATTACGACGACGAGATCCGGCTTCGGGCCCTGAGGACAATCTACGGAAGTTCGACACTCAGCAAGTACGCCCTTGGAGCGAATCCTCCGATTCATATCATCGTCGATAACGGACGGGTGGTGCTCAAGGGAGTCGTCGCCAACACGATGGACAGGCAGATTGCAGAGTCCCTGGTGCGAAGCAATACGCTGGCGTTCGATGTCAAGAACGAACTCCAGGTCGAAACCGATTGAACGCGGACCCATCAGCTGACGATCGAGAAAAAGGCGGCTCAAAGAGCCGCCTTTTTTATTGGACGTTTTGGAGTTATCCGGACCTTCGAAGGTTCCTGACTGCATCCATGAGTGTACGAACGCGCTCGCTCTCGACCGGATTGGTGGTGACATTGCCGCTCTTGAATGCCGTGCCCACGATCATACCGTCGGCGATCTCGAGCACACCGGCGATATTACCCGAATCGACTCCGCTACCCGCGATCACAGGCGCTTCACCCACAGCTGCTTTAACCGTCTTCAGGTCCTGGAGTCCAGGCGGTCTGCCCGTGGCAGAACCGGTAACAATAACCGCATCTGCACAACCTCTCGAGACTGTTTCTTCCACTTCGTCCCCAAGTTCCCGGGCGGCCAGCGGCGCCGAATGCTTCGTGGCGATATCAGCGAATACTTTCACGTCGCCGCCAAGCAATTTGCGGTAACGATGCGTTTCGTACGCCGTTCCCTGAATCAATCCTTGATCGGTGAGTCGAGCGCCGGTGTGGATATTCACCCGGATGAACTCGGCGTGGACTGCGGTTGCAACCGCGAGGGCGCTGACAGCGTCGTTTCGGAGAATGTTGATCCCGAGTGGCAGATTGAAACGGCGCCGGACTTCACAGCCCAACGCCGACATGAACGCCACGGTGTGAGGAGGCACCTGTCGGGGATAAAACGGCACATCGCCGAAATTCTCCAGCATCAATCCATCAATACCGCCGCCCGTCAACGCCTCGGCGTCCAACAACACCCAATCGATGATGGCTTTGAAACCCAGTCTGCTGCGAGGCGAACCAGGCAGCGCCGGCACGTGCAGCATCCCGATCACGGGCTTCGTTGTCGCAAACATATCAGAGAGTTGCATTGTTCAACCAAACTATAGCAGCAAGGCTCTGCTATGCTGAAGGTAGCCATAATGAAGTGGCTGCAACTAAAAGGAACATACGTTGATCCGTCGAAACACCTCCTGGTGGATCAACTGGACCGGCGCAGCTTTCATCTCTTTCGTCCTGGGACTACTGGTGCTGGTTCCCGTTGTCCAAAACATCCACAGCCACAACCTGCGCGTAGAGATCCGTGAGTACGCCCAGCCTGCCCAGGAACTCGCGAATGACATTGAGGCCGCTCTGTCAAATGGTGTCTCGGCCGTCGTCGGATTTCAGGATACGGGTGAAACGAACTACGCGGATCTTTATAGGCAACAACGATCAATCATCGTCGAGAAGCTCAAGCAACTCGAACGATTGACCCCAAAGCTCGGGCCGGCGGCCGACCTTGATTTGAAGGCACTCCGCAGATCGGTCGACGCATGGCACCAGGACATTGAGAGTCACCGGATGGTGTCGATCCAGCTTCCTGCGGGCGAGTTCCGGGACCGGCTCCACGACAGGGACTATTTCTTGCAAGCCGCTAATGAGGCTGCAGCGGACTTCGAGCACAGACTGGCGATCTGGCAGGACGAAAAACTGGAAGGTATCGCCTCTACGGAACGTCTCAGCGCCATTATCACCGCCATTCTTGCAGTTCTCGCAATGGTATCGATTCTCTTAATACATAGAATCGTGCGCCGGTTGAAGCATACGACGGCCGATCTGGAGCGGCGAGCAAGCGAGGAAGAAGCGCAGCGCGAGGTAGCCCACAGCCTGACAGTGGCCCGAAGCCTGGACGATGTTCTGGATCGCATCACGCATTCGGCTGTGCTTGCCGTCGATGCGGACTCCGTTTACATTGAAGCCACCGATCCGGAAAACAATGAGGTTACTCTCATCGCCGCGCGTGGAAACAGCGTGGTTGCTGTCGGCACGAAAGGACCCTTCACCGGATCGTTCGCCGAAGACGTACTCCGCACGTCACGCTCGAAGATCGTCGACCACGTAACTTCCGGCGCCCCATCCATGCTGGGTCTGTTGGCCCAGGATTGCGGCGATTGCTCGGCGATCGTCGTTCCGCTCATTTCTGAATTGGAGCCACTGGGGGCGCTTGTTCTGGTCCGGCATCATCCCAGGAAGTTCCAGCCTGAAGAACTTCCGCGCGTGCGCGTTTTCGCGGACATGGCGGCTGTCGCAATGCGCCGGGCGGCAACAATAGAAGAGTTGCGAAAGCTGCAAGAGCAGGATCATTTCCTCTCGGAGGCTGCGAAAGTCCTGGCTTCTTCTCTGGAATACGAGTCGACTCTCAAAACGGTTGCCCAGCTTGCGATTCCCGAAATTGCCGAATGGTGTGCGGTCCATCTTGTTGAGGACAACGGCAGGATTCGTACCGCCGCAGTCGCTCATGTCGATACGAAGAAGCTCGGGTTCGTCGAGCAGATACGAGAGGATTATCAACCACGCGCTGAGCGCGACGTGGGCGCATTTCGCGTGATACGCACAGGTCACGCCGAACTCTATTCCGAACTTACGGATGAAATGCTAAAAAGCACCGCACAGGACGCGAGGCACCACGAGTTATTGAAGCAGCTCAACCTGAAGTCCGCCATGGTCGTGCCGTTGTCCACCGGTAACCGGACTTTCGGAGCTCTCACGTTTGCTTCGGAACAAGCCCGGCGCTATGGCCCTGACGACCTTGTGTTCGCTGAAGAAGTGGCGCGCCACGCGGCCTTCTCGATCGAGAATGCCCGCCTGTATGCGGAATCGAAGCGCGCGCTGAAGACACGAGACGAGGTCCTGGCGGTGGTTTCACATGACTTGCGGAATCCGGTCAGCAACATCGAGATGACGGCATCCCTGCTCCTGAATTCATCCCTGGCCGAGGACAAACGGAAGGACATGCTCGAAATCATCAAGCGGTCGGCAACACGCATGAATCGTTTGATTGAGGATTTGATCGCCGTTGCGCGCCTTCAGGCGGGACAGCCGATTCCTTTGCAGATTCAGGCTGAGAACCCCATCAAGATCGTCCAGGAGGCTTGCCAGAGCGTAGGCGTAAAAGCTCTTTCCAAATCCATACGCCTGACCAGCGAAGTGCCTGCCGCGCTTCCGCTCGTTAAAGCGGATCGCCATCGCGTGTTCCAGGTACTCCTGAACCTGCTGGATAATGCGCTGAAGTTCACTGCGGATGGTGGAAGCGTTACCGTGCGCTGCGAGCCGTTCGAGCAGCAGGTGCGTTTTTCCGTCCGCGATACCGGTCGCGGCATCGAGCCATCGAACGTGGTAACCGCTCACCTCGGTGCTGGATTTGGGCTGGCCATCGCCAAGTCCATTGTCGAACAGCACGGCGGCAGAATCTGGGTTCTAAGCCAGCCGGGCGCCGGAAGCACATTTTTCTTTACCCTTCCTCAAGCCGCCGCCAGCGAAACATTGAAAGATGAAAGGCAAGCCAGTTGACCCACGCGTGAGAACGTGTGAATTCGCCGAGTGTATTCCCCTCCTTACGAAGGCTGTGGTTTCCAATTAGCAATATTCCCCTCCTTGGATTCGGCAAGTATGTTGATGCCCTTACCAAGGAGGGGAATATTGGTAATTTGGACACCCCTCCCTCATAAAGAGGGGGCGCTCCACGGCTGGTAATTGACACCTTTTCCGCTGCCAGTTAAAAATGCCTCTGTCATGTCGAAATACAGACGCGCTTTTCTCATTGTGGCCGCAGTTGGGGTGAGTGCAGTGGTGGTAGCCGACTTGTGGGGACCGCACACGACCAGCCTGCGCCGGTTTGATCCGGAGGATGTGGCCTGGAAGGAAACGGAAATGTGGCGG
>QHXD01000372.1:3147-7659 GCA_003223895.1 Acidobacteriota bacterium | reverse complement strand
TCATTCCGGCCAGGGAACGGAAATATCCTCCGATGAAAATGCTCGCGGAATACGGCGGTTTCAAGTTCAAGAATGCCGGTTTCGAGTTCTACAAGCATCCGCCCGCTTCGGCCTATGATCTCAATCGTCTGCTGTTTGACCTTCGCCAGGATCCTGCGCTTTGCCAACGCGTCATCGACAATTTAGACGCTGTGGCGGCCGAATACGGACTTGAGCCTGAACAGCGCAAAGCGGCCCAGGGACTGGTGGATGTCGGCGGCGCGAAGGTTCTCAGCAAATTTGTGCCACCGCTGGTTGAAGCCGGAGCGCATCCGCTGTCGGCTCTGATGTCGGTGCTTACGATCTACCCCATGAGCAAGAAGGCTTTCGAACAGCAAGTCACAAAGAACTAAAGGAAGATGTGAAGGGACGCCTATGAAAACGGTCGATGTTGGCCAGTTGCTAGATGAAGGGCAATGGAGCGGGTATCAGAAGCTGCTTATCCTTGGAACGGCGCTGACGATTATCCTCGATGGCATTGACAACCAGCTGCTCGGCAATGCCGTGCCCTCTTTGATGAGGGACTGGTCGCTCCCGCGCGGCGCTTTCACTACGGTTCTCGCGCTCGGTCCGCTCGGTATGATGTTCGGCGGCGCGCTCGGCGGAATGCTCGGCGATCGCATCGGCCGGCGCACGGCGCTCCTGTCCAGCGTTCTGGCATTCGCCGCACTGACACTCGCGATCTCCACCGTCAACGGCGTGATGTTGCTCGGCATCCTCCGGTTCCTCGCGGGGTTGGGGCTTGGCGGCGCGATGCCGAATGCCGCGGCGCTGGCATCGGAATATGTGCCGCGCCGGCAACGTCCATTTGCGGTCACGCTCACGATCGTGTGCATCCCGCTCGGAGGCACGCTCGCCGCACTCCTGTCCGCGCAGATTCTGCCGGTGTCCGGGTGGCGCACTCTGTTCATCGTGGGCGGGATCATTCCCATCGCGCTCGCCATCCTTCTATTCAAAGTTTTACCCGAATCTCCACGTTTTCTCGCAAGCCGCCGCGAGCGGTGGCCCGAGCTCATCGCGATGCTGCGGAAACTGGGACACAACGTGCCCAACGATGCCGCTTTCGTCGAGGCCGGCGCCGGCCAGAAAGTGAAAGCGAAAGCCTCGATGCGCGATCTCTTCGTGCCGGACTTCCGGCGCGACACGATCGGGCTCTTCGGCTCGTTCTTCTTTTGCCTGCTGGTCAACTATGTCGGGATCCTTTTGATTCCTGCGATGCTGACGGGTTCGGGCTTCACTCAGGCCGTCGCGAGCAACGCACTGGCGGCATGGAACTTCGGCGGCGTGGGCGGCGCCATCATCGGTGCGCTCATCATTCAGCGCCTGGGTTCGCGAATCACCATGCTCAGCTTATCCGGTATCTCCATCGTCAGCGCATTCGTGATGGCGGCGATGCAACTCGATCCCCAGAATACCTTGCCCATGATCGTCATGTTCGTCTTGCTTGGCGGTGGGCTGAACGCTGTGCAAACGACGATGTATGCACTTGCGGCGAACGTCTATCCCACCGAGATCCGTGGCACCGGTATCGGGACGGCAGTGGCTGTCGGCCGCATCGGCAATGTCCTGGCCTCCTACGTCGGGAACTTCGCTCTCGACCGCGGCGGCCCTCCCGCATACTTCTCGACGTTTGGCATCGGGATGATTGTCGTCTTCGCCTCCCTCGCGATCATTCGCCGCCACATCGACCGCACGACCGGTGCCCCTGTGCCCGCGAACGTCGGTGCGCCGGCCGGGCATTGAGAGGAAGCCACAAGCAGCAAATCACTGTAATTACTGATGGCCACTGACCAATGACTAATGGACTTGAGGATTGAGAAATGATGGGTGTGAATAACGCGGGCTAAAGCCCGCGACTACATTTGGAGTCAACCGGTTCCTATGTAGTCGCGGGCTTTAGCCCGCGTTCTCATTGTTCAATCCTCGATTTCATTAGTCATTAGTAATTTCTCAATCCTCAAGTCCATTGGTCATTGGTCAGTGGCCATCAGTGATCAGTGATTTTCCTGCCGAGAAGCAGACCGATAAAGACAGCCACCGATATCCCTGAAAGTGCGGCGCCGATTTTGAAGCTTTGCGGGTCAAAGAAGAATCGCACCGTGTGGTCGCCTGCGGGTGAGAGAATTCCGGTCAGCGCATAGTCCACGGCATGAACCTCTACAGGGGAGCCGTCGATGGTGGCTTTCCAGCCCGGATAATAAATCTGGCTGAGAACCAGGACGGATGGACCTGACGTTCGAACGTGGAACGTGGACGCGTTGATACCGCTGTCGACGAGCGTGATGTTGGTCGTTAAGCCGTCGCCCGCCGATGAATTCCCATCACGATGAAAGCCCGCTGGTTCTTCGGCAAGAATCGCCGTCCGTTCCGGGCTGAAGGCGGGATCTTTCAGGCGTCCCAATTGACCCGCCGTGTCCGCAATGATCTCGATTCCCGATTGTGGAGCGGCAAACAGACGCGGCAGCACGAATTTATTCTCGAAGACGGCAATCGATCCTTGTTTGTACACCTCCGCGAACCGATCCGGCCGCGCGGCGAACTGCTCAAAGTCGGGGCTTCCCGCGATAACGACGAGGTATTTCACGTTCAACATGTCAAGCCGGCGGTCTGCGCTCTGCGAGAGTTTGTCTGCCTGAAAGAAGATACCGTCGTCGCGATCCAGGGTCAGGTCATTGTTGAAGAATCTGTGCCACGTAGTGCAGATGTCGTATCCATCGGCAGTGTGGAGGTTGTACATGATTCCGGCATTGACGGGAATAGGGAAACCGGATTTTGCAACGCGAAATGTCGAGGGATCGCCCTGCCGGCTCAGGAATTCGAAGACGGGCGCGGCGGGAAACACATCAGCGGTACGGCTGAACCCTGTATATCCGTAGCTGAAACTTACCAGTTCGAATGCTGCAAGAGCGCAGGCGAGAATCGGAAACAGTCGTCCTCTGAACCATCCCCTGATCTGCGATCCGAGAAGCGCCGCACCGGCGATGAGAAAAACCAGCGATGCCGCAGGTCCCCTGGTTACGGCTACGGGACTGAGGGTCGCGCGATGAACCTCGAAGATACCAAATGCTGCAACCACAGCGGCTCCACCCAGCAGCGCTATTGCGACTCTGCGCCTGCGCGGAGTTATCGCCTCGGCAAAGTTTTCTATGACGGAAACACCAAGTCCGGCCATCGCAGCAATCCCAAAACTGGCCACAAGAATCAGTCTTCCATTCTTCAGCGACTTGATCATCGGCAAATGGGCGACGATCCAGTGTATTGGTTCGACGCTGTAGGCGATGGCTGCGGCCGCGAGCGTCACTGCCACGAAGAAAAACACATAGCGGCGATGTCTGTGGAACAGCGCGAATGGAGCCGCCAAAAGGCTGAACATACCGATGTATCCCGCGGTCTCGGGTATTCGAAGTCCCGCAGAATTTGGGCTGCTGCCGACGTCTCTCGAAAAGAACGCCTGCCCGTCATGACGGGAAAGCGCCGGCCATGGAGCATCGAAAGGAGAACCGATGTGGCCAAGCCATTCCAATGTCGGAACGATCTGGACCGAAGCGAGCCCTACGGCGAGTACACCCGCCGCGGCGAAGACCAGCAGGAAGCGCCGGTCGAATGCGCGCCCGCCGGACCGGTCGGGAGAAATCCAAAAGAGCAAAGCCAATGCCGATCCGGCGACCGTCGAGTGGAAGGCAGTCTCGGGATGACCGGCCAGAACCGGCATCGCGAAGGCGAATCCCGCGAGGGCGATGGAGGAGAAAGAACGATCGTGATGGAGCCGATGAACGGAATAGCAGATCATGGGCAGCCAGATCGCCGCGTCGCCCAACGCCTGGCCTTGCCAGGCCGTGATGAAACCGCAGGATGAAAAAATCAAACCCGATACGATCGAGCCCGCCGTCGATCCTCCAATGGCGCGCACGAACAGCGCCATGAACATCGCAGCCAGAAACAGTCGAATGATCAGAGAAATCGTCCAGGCGGCATTGACCGGAAGGATGTAGTAGAGGGAATTGAATGGATAGAACATCGCCGACTGCGAATTCGCCTGAAACGGCGCGCCGGCCATTATGTAGGGATTCCACAGCGGCAGCGCTCTTTCCCGTATTGCTCGGGACGCCAACGCGTGAAACGGATAGAACGATGTGATCAGATCACCGATTTCGGGTGCCGGCTGCCATGAGTCGGATCCCGCCACTTCGCTCCACGCCACGTGCCGTAGAACGAGGTTGCGCGGAAACGGGACTCGCCCGATGAGGACCGGCGCATAGCTCACTAAAACCATCAGTCCGAAGACACCGGTCGCGAGATACCAGAAAGAGCGCTTCGAATTTGAGCTGATGTTCAAAGCTATGAGGGCAGAGTCTAACCACACGGAACGCGGGCTAAAGCCCGCGACTACATTTGGGAAGAGAGGTTGGATCAAAATGTAGTCGCGGGCTTGAGCCCGCGTTCTTTGTGGTTAAACCCTGCGGCGTTCAGGCG
>QHXD01000372.1:0-3120 GCA_003223895.1 Acidobacteriota bacterium | reverse complement strand
AGTAGCCTGGTCCCCAGGTTCTCTTTCATTCGCGAGAGAAAGTCCTTCGCGACTCGCCTGGCTTCTCCGACGTTTCCGGCCTGGAAAGCCTTCATGATCTTGTCCTGGTGTTCCACACAATCGACGACTGTCTGTAAAAGTCCGTCGCGGTTATGAGAGCGTCTGATGAGGTAAAGGGCGTAAAGAGGAATCACCAGACGTTCGAGCGTTTGTTGCAGGTATCGGTTTCCCGATAGTTCCCAAACCTTGCGGCGAAAAGCGAGGTGATCGTCGAAAAACCGATCCAGGTCCTCTTTCTGCGCTGCCTCTTTCGCCTGGCCCGCCAACTCCTCCAGCTTCGCGATCTGTTCCTTGTTTGCGTTCTTTCCAATAAGTGCGAAGGCGAGCGGTTCCAGTTCGATGCGTATGTCAAAAATTTGTTGCGCATCTTCAAGACTGAGCTTGGGTACCTGAGTGCCCGAAAAAGGCGTACGCAGAACGAATCCGTGATGTTCGAGTTCGATCAGGGCCTCACGGATCAGTCCCTGTCCCACGCCGAACTGTTGCGCGAGCTTCCCCTCGACAATCTGTTCGCCGGACTGGATTGTTCCCGACAGGATGGCTTCTTTCAGCAATGTTACAACGCGCGCCTTTTTGGAAACCGGCTCAATCTTTTGAAAAGTTGCGCTCATGTCGTGGCACTCTAGCTCAATAGATTAGAGGAAGCAAGATACGATCGATTATCCGATAATCTTCGTGGAGGGCTTATGGACGCGTGCCGAGTGCCGATCAGAGAGTTTCCCGATCCAGCCGTTGATACTCCGTTGACGCCTAAACCCATTGAAAAGACCGTTGTACTGGCAGGTGGATGCTTCTGGCCTTTCAGTCCGGAGCGGTTATGCCGGAGACAGCGCGGCGACGGCCAACTATCGGACCGTTTGCGGTGGTATGACCAACCATGCCGAGGCTATAGAAGTCCGATACGACGCGAGCCAGGCGACGCTTGGACAGCTTCTTAAAATTCATTTCTCCGTTGCTCATGACCCGACGCAGCTCAATCGGCAGGGAAACGACACGGGCCGGCAATACCGTTCGGCGATTTTCTATTCGGACGAAGAGCAGCGCCGTGTCGCTGAAGCCTACATCCGGCAGTTGAATGAGTCCCGCGTCTTTACCAGTCCGATCGTGACGACCCTGGAGCCGCTCGAAGCATTCCACGTTGCCGAGGATTATCACCAGGATTACGCGGCGCGCAATCCCGGCCAGCCTTACATCATGTTTGTTGCACAGCCCAAGGTGGAAAAGCTGCGCGAGCATTTCGAAGATCGGCTGAAGAAGTGACGATGGACAACCGCGGTTCCGAATATCTCGAGTGGTTCAAGTCGCGAGAGCCGTCACGCTTCAATCTGGCCTCGAGCGGTGTGCAGCCTTATCCTCTCGCGGACCTGGGAGTGAGCCTCGATCGTATCGAGCAGAACATGCCCGAAGATTCTCTTCAGGAAGCCATCGCGGCCAGATCAAAAGTCCCGCCGGCCTGTGTCGTCGTGGCATCCGGAACGTCGATGGCCAACTACCTGGCGATGGGAGTGCTCGTCGAGCCTGGCGACGAGATCCTGATCGAGCATCCCGCATACGAACCACTAGTGGCGGTGGCCCGGCGTTACGGTGCCCGGATCAAGCGCTTTCAGCGGCGGTCTGACGATGGATTCCGGATTCGTCCCGAGGAAGTCGAGCGCTCGGTGACGAAGCAAACGAAACTTATCGTCATAACCAATCTGCACAATCCGACATCGGTATTGACCGATGAGGCGACGCTTCGGGCCGTCGGCGAGATCGCAAAAGATGTGGGTGCGTATGTGCTCGCGGACGAGGTGTACCTCGAGTGCCTGTATGAAAACGCGTGCACGGTGTTTCACGTCGGCGAACAGTTTGTTGTGACCAGCAGCCTGACGAAGGCGTACGGACTGAGCGGACTGCGCTGTGGCTGGGTGCTGGCTGAGGCCGAACTGGCAAAGCGAATGCGGTGGTTGAAGGATCTTCTCGACCCGGCGCTGGCGACTCCGGCGGCGCCGTTGAGTGTGATTGCGCTTGGGCAATTGGACAGAATCGGCTCACGCGCGAAAAGCCGGCTGGACACCAACCGTGCCGTCCTCCACAGCTTTCTCGATTCACGCCCGGATCTGGAGGCGGTCCGGCCCCAATTCGGCACGTCGGTTTTCCCGCGACTCCAGCATGCCGATTCCGAACGGTTCTTTACCTTGTTGCGCGATCGTTACGAGACGGACGTTGTTCCCGGTCAATTCTTCGGCGCCCCCGGCCACTTCCGTCTCGGCATCGTTGCGGATCCCGAAACATTCGCCGGCGGCCTCGATCGCCTCGGTGCGGCCCTGGATCGGGCTCGGTAGCAAATCTTCAGAACAGCCACGCTAGCGGCGGCATCCCGGGGACCGTGTTGCGTCACAAGGCATGCCATAGTCCTGCGCGTCAAACGAACCCCGGAGCCGCCGGTGTCTATCGGTTGTTCTATCTGTCTCCTCCTTTGGTTAATGGTTGACTTCGAAAGGTGCCCCCAAATTTCAACACCGATGAATTTCTGTCAAGATTTAACAGACCCTCCCGCTTTCGTTCGGAACAACGGCCGCCGATAGTAGGCAGAGGTACCTTGAGCCTTTACGATGGGCACCAACTCTCGATCGGTAAGCTATTAGCCAAGACTCAGCTTCGTCCGCCGCCTGCATGTCATCAGAATAATTCCTAAGAATTGTTTTGACATACGTTCATCCAGCTGATCAATTTTCTAGATAACGGTTCAAGACGAACTGGGCTTTACCTGGCAAGTAGTGCGTCACCAAGACACTCACAAGAACATTTCAGCCTTTAGGAGGTCCACTTGACGAAGCTTTGCAAAGTAGTTGCTTTTTTGGTCATGATCGGCTTGCCGAACATGGTGATGGCTAGTTCACTCTCGGGCGCCATCTTCACGACTGTGTTTGATGGCAGCGAAGTGAACTTCAATATCTATGCGGCCAAGACGGATGTCTATCTGGACGGCGGCCCCGGTCCCGGCGCACCGCAGACGGCGGCGGGACTGAATGATGGAACATACGTGTTCCAGGTCACAGAACCCAACGGGAGAACTCT
>QHXD01000420.1 GCA_003223895.1 Acidobacteriota bacterium | reverse complement strand
CCAGGTGCCGCAGATGCTGCTTAAACACGGACTGCTGGGCACCGGGCAGGTTGTGATTCTGCAGCCGCGCCGCCTCGCGGCACGATTGCTTGCTTCGCGCGTGGCGCATGAGATGGGCGTGGAGCTTGGGCGCGAGATCGGCTACCAGGTACGGTTTGAGAATGCGACAAGCGGGGCGACGCGCATCAAGTTCGAGACCGAAGGAATCCTGCTGCGTCAGATGATCCAGGAACCAGCGCTCGAGGGGATTCAGGCCCTGATCTTTGACGAGTTTCATGAACGGCACCTTTACGGCGATATCACTCTGGCACGCGCGCTCGACATCCAGGAGCAGAGCCGGCCCGACATCCTCATCGTTGTGATGTCGGCCACGCTTGACGCAGGCGCGCTGGAAAAGTATCTGCACCCATGCGCGGTCCTGAGCTCTGAAGGACGCACCTTTCCGGTAACCGTGGAGTACCTGCCGCGAAGATCAGGCACCAACGCACCTCCCGTCTGGGAACTGGCAGCCGACGCATTTTCAAAACACGCGCAGGGCGATGTCCTCGTCTTCATGCCAGGGGGATACGAGATCAACCGCACCATCGAAGCCATCCGTCACAAACCGGAATCCAAAGGCTACCTTCTTCTTCCTCTCCACGGAGAATTGCCCCCGCGCGATCAGGACGCAGCCGTGGCCCGCTACGACCAGCCCAAAGTCGTGGTTGCGACGAATGTCGCCGAAACGTCCATTACGATCGACGGCGTGCGGGTAGTGATCGACAGCGGACTCGCACGTATTCCTCGTTACGACCCCAATCGCGGGATCAATACCCTTCTCGTCGAACGGATAAGTCGATCCAGCGCCGCCCAGCGGGCGGGCCGCGCCGGACGGACAGCGCCCGGACACTGCATCCGGCTCTGGTCGCAGGCCGAGCAGGAAGAGCGTTCTGCGCAGGAACTGCCGGAGGTCAAGCGACTCGATCTCTCCGAAGTGATTCTCACGCTCAAGGCCGCCGGCGTTGAAGACCTGCGCAAGTTTCGCTGGCTGGAGGCGCCCGGCGACACGGCTCTGAACCACGCAGAGGAGCTGCTCGCGGACCTGGGAGCGCTGGCAAATGGAGCGATCACGGACCTGGGCCGGCGCATGCTCGCATTCCCGGTCCATCCTCGATATTCGCGCATGCTGCTTGCGGCGCAAGAATACGGTTGTGTCTACCGGGCAAGTCTAGTGGCCGCATTGACGCAAGGACGTGATTTGCTTGTGCGCAATCCGGGCGGCGATGTGACCGCGGCTCGCGAGGATCTGTTCGGGGACAAGGCGTCGTCCGACTTCTGGATTCTGATGCGGGCGTGGGATTACGCATCGAGGAATCAGTTCAGGATCGAGGCGCTTCGCAAACTCGGCATCCACGGCGTCACAGCGAGGCAGGTTGGCCCGTTGCACGAGCAATTCCTGCGAATCGCCAGAGACGAAGGTCTCGACGTCGAGCCTCGCGATGTGAACGACGAGGCCCTGCAGAAGTGCATCCTGATTGGATTCAGCGATCGGGTCGGCCGGTTGGATCAAGGGACGCTGCGGTGCGAGCTCGTACACGGCCGGCGCGGAATGCTGGCGCGAGAAAGCGTGGTGCGTGGAAGTCCTCTTGTTGTCGCGGCGGAAATACGTGAGGTTGGCGGCCGTCCGGGCGAAGTGAACACGATTGTCTCGCTCGCTACAGCCATCGAAGCCGCGTGGCTGCAGGAACTTTTTCCCAAAGACATGCGCTCTGAAGTGCGTGTCCACTTTGATTCCGTAACCAGGAGAGTCGAGGCCGCCGAAGTCATGCGGTTCCGCGACCTGGTGCTGACGGCCAGGCGAGTGGAACCTCCTCCTGCGGATGCCGCGGCGCGCCTCCTCGCCGAAGAGGTCGCGGCCGGGCGGCTGCAGTTGCCGAACTGGGACCACAGCGTCGAGCAATGGATCTTCAGGCTGAATCTGCTGGCGCATTCGTGCCCGGATCTTCAACTGCCGCCGATTCGAGACGAGGACCGGCGACACATCATCGAGCAACTTTGCCTGGGGGCGATCAGCTACAAGGATGTCAAGGAACGGGAGGTTAAGCCGGTGGTGAAGTCCTGGCTCTCGAGCGCTCAACGCGAGCTTCTCGACAAGTACGCGCCGGAGCGAGTCACTCTTTCCAATGGACGGACGCCCAAGGTGACATATGAGGCGGGGGGGCCGCCTTACATTTCACTGCGAATCCAGGAATTGTTTGGGGTGACAGAAACGCCCCGGATTGCGATGGGCCGCATAGCGCTCGGCGTGCACATTCTCGCGCCCAGCATGCGGCCCGTGCAGGTGACCCAGGACCTTGCCAACTTCTGGCGCGAACATTACCCGCGCATCAAGTCCGAGCTGCAGCGGAAGTATCCGAAGCACGAGTGGCGTTGAGGGGAACACAAAGGAAGCCAGAAGCCAAGAAGCCAGAATGGGATCCGTCCCCATTCTGGCTTCTGGCTTCTTGGCTTCTGGCTTCCTTCGTGTTTCCCTCAACGCTACTAGAACGCGAATCTCACCCCCAGCTGCGCCTGGAACGGCGATAACGCCGACCGGGCCTGCCGGAAGGTCGTGGCCCGCTCGTTTCCGTTGTAGTCGGCGAGATTCGCGGTGTTGAACAGGTTGAACATCTCCCACATCAATTCCACATTTTTCGTTTCGCGCAGGAAGAACTTCTTGGTCAACCGGAGATCTGTTGCGAAGAACGAGTCCCCGCGCAGGTCATTGAAGCGAACACCGGCAGGCCGGTCGTTGGTTACGAAATCCAGGTTGTCGTCTCTTCCGGTCGTATGGTTGTACGGAGCGGCGCTATTGGCCGTCACGATGCCGGCCACGTTGATGCGGTATGGGAGCTCGTACACGACATTTCCGGTAAAACGATGACGCACGTCGTTGTCGTAGGGACCGTAGTCCAGTTTCCTGAACTTTTCGTAAGGCTCGACCGGGACAGTACCGAATGTTCCGGTCGACCAGGTCTTCACGCTGCCCAGAGTATAGCCAAGCAGGAATCCGAACCGATTGGCAAACCGGCGTTCCACCCTCACCGCGAGAGCGTCGAGATGAATGCGATCACTCATGTCGTGCTGGATCTGCATCTGGAAGCACTCGGGCAGACCTTTCGCCCGGAGAACGTCGCCGAAGGGACAAACGCGCGCTCCGCCTGTCTGAGCCAGCGGCAGCGGAGCATTGACATTCCGAATCATCTGAAAGTTCAGACCAAGCATGTGAACAAAGTCCGCAGACATTGCGAGGCGCGGAGAAATCGCGTACTCGAAACCACCGCTCGACTGCTGCGTATAAGGCGTATTGCCCTGCGGCGACGGGACCGTCGAAGTGGTGATGGCCGCGGCCGGCAGGCTCGCGGCGTTCGGGACAAGTGGGAAGAAAGTAGGGTTGGCCAGTTCAACTCTTTGAATGTTCAGCCCGTTGTAGGAGTTCACTGCCCCGCGCAAGCTGAGGCTCGTGATGCGATCGCGAAAGATGCCGTAGCTGCCGCGAACCGCCGCTTTTCTTTTTCCGAAAACGTCCCAGGAGAATCCGAAGCGGGGCGAGAAATCCAGCATGTCATTCGGCACAGGACGCCATGCCCGCACGCCCAACGCGCCTGCCGGGCCGAGGGCCACGTTGATCCACACGTCCTCAGGATGCTCACGGGAGAAACCCGGCTGTTTGAAGGGGTCAGGGCCGCCGAGATCTCCTTTGAGATTCCGCAGGTCGTAGCGCAAGCCGAGATTCAAGGTGAAGTCCGGCCGGACACGCCATGTATCGTTCGCAAACAGAGCGTACATGTTCATGTCGCGCAGGAGCGTGGTGTAGGTCGGGTCGGGAGTTTGATTTCGGGTGAACTGAAGATTGAAACCTGCGGTGTAGCGGTCGGGAACGAACGGTGCCACGTCGCGGGGAAAGCGGTAGGCGCCGTTAAAGTTTTCGTTCGTCAACACGGGAGCGCGCACCACGTTCAGCTCGCCACCCCATTTGAGCAAATGATGCGACCACTGATAGGTCGTCGTGTTCGCAACGATCCAATTCTTTTGTGTACGCCCCTGCGGCGCGGCGCCACCGTCTGTGCCGAAGCTCACGGTAGGAAAAGCCAGTGTGGGCAGGAAGTGTGCGGAAGCAGGTATGTTCCGCATCAAACGCTGAATGGAGCGATTAGCCCTAAACTCGTTCACTATCTTTCCGCCGATGTGAGAGGTCAGACTCGCAGTAGCGAAATAAGAGCTGTTGTTGTCGTCGAAACCGTTATCGCCGGCCTTCGATCCGCTGACGTTCTTGTTGAGGTCATGGTCATCGTCATAAAGATAGGTGAGATCAAGCCGGTGGGAGGCGCCCAGATTGAAGGTTAACTTTCCGACGGCGTTCACCTGGTTGCGCGTGCGCGGTACGACGCCGCGCGTGTCGTAACCCATCCGGAGCCCGT
>QHXD01000419.1:2567-13089 GCA_003223895.1 Acidobacteriota bacterium | reverse complement strand
GGTTCCGTTTTTTCTTGCCGCTCGCCACACGTTGAAAATAGTCTGGCTCCTACCACCAGGAGTCTCAAGATGCATACACGACAGACGTTCTTCTTGATTGCCATTGCTTTTCTGACTGTTGCAGTGCTCGCAGCTCAACAACCCACGGGCAATCCCGCCGGAATGGCGGCGGGCGTTTCGTACGAGCGACTTCGAAACTCGGATGCCGAGCCGCAGAACTGGATGCATTACTGGGGCAATTACCAGGGAACACACTACTCCGCGCTAACACAGCTCACCCGCGACAACGTATCGCAACTGCAGGTGCGGTGGTCTATCAAATTCCCAGGTACATCGAATCTCGAAACAGAGCCGCTCGTCATCGATGGCGTCATGTATACCAGCGGACAGCCGGGAACGGTGCTGGCGCTTGACGCAAAGACGGGCCGGGAGATCTGGCGCTTCACGCGGCAACGGAAGGTGAGAAATCCAAACGAAATTAATCCGTACAACCGCGGAGTCGCCGTGCTGGGCAATCGCGTGTTCGTGGGTACGCTCGATGCGGCCCTCGTCGCCATCGACGCCCAGACGGGCCGGCTTCTGTGGGAGACACAAGTGGCTGACTCCATGCTCGGCTACAGCATCACGAGTGCTCCTCTCATCGTGAGAGATAAAGTCATCGTCGGCATAACGGGAGGCGAGTTCGGCGCGCGCGGTTTTCTGGACGCTTACGACGCGGCGAGCGGGAAGCGCGTGTGGCGCTGGTATTCCATCCCCGGCCCGGGCGAATTCGGCAACGATACGTGGGCCGGCGACAGTTGGAACACCGGCGCCGGGCCAATGTGGCTGACCGGGTCGTACGACCCCGTTCTTAACACTCTGTATTGGACGGTCGGAAATCCAGGGGCGCAGATCGACCGCTCGGTTCGCGGAGACGGCGACAATCTCTTCACGGACTCCGTCGTCGCACTCGATCCTGATTCAGGGCAGCGCAAGTGGCATTTCCAGTTCACACCGAACGACGGCCACGATTGGGATTCGGCCCAGGACGTCATCCTCGTCGATCGAATGTGGCATGGCCAGGATCGAAAGTTGTTGATGCATGCCGATCGCAACGCGATGTTCTACATTCTGGATCGCACGAATGGAAAATTTCTTTCCGGAACTCCCTTCGTGTATCAGAACTGGAACAAGGGCCTCGATGCGGACGGACGTCCGATTCAGATTGCGGGATCGAACTCCAGTCCGGAAGGCAGTTTCCTCGTCTACCCGGCCCTCGGAGGAGGCACCAATTTCCAGGCACCGTCCTACAGTCCCATAACCGGATGGATGTATCTCGCATACAACGAGCGGGGCCAGCTGTTCATCAGCGAGCCTTCACCGTTCGAGGCCGGCCGGCAGTATATCGGGCGTGGGCGAGGTGCTGCTCCGGCACCGGGACCGAATGATCCGCAGCCATCCGCCGGAATCAAGGCGCTCGATCCTGAGACCGGCAAGACGGTTTGGGATTTCAAGCTGTCTCAGGGGTCGAACAACAACGGCGTGATGGCCACCGGCGGCGGCGTGGTCTTTGCGGCATCGCGCGAAGGCAATCTCATCGCGCTTGATGCCACAACAGGCAAATCTCTGTGGCGAAATGAAACAGGCAGCAACATGTCGGCATCGCCCATGAGCTTTGCAGTTGACGGCAGGCAGTATGTCGCCGTCGCATCGGGCGATTCGATCTATTGCTTCGCGCTTCCGGAGTAAGCCATGAACCATTACGTGTTCTTGCGGGTCATTCTTATCCTGCTGATGGCGTCGACTTCAGGGTCTGCACAGCAATACACAAGTAAACGCACCGGCGAAGCCGTTGTGCTGGAAGATACGACGAACCAGACCGCCGTTTCCATCCTGCCGGCGGTTGGCAACATCGCTTTCTCCATGAAGGTCAAAGGTCAGGATATCCTGCGCTGGCCTTACGCCTCGATTGAAGAATTCAAGGCCCGGCCGGCATTGAGCGGCATTCCTTTCGTTGGACCGTGGGCGAACCGGCTCGACGAACAGGCTTTCTACGCGAACGGAAAAAGATACGCATTCGACATGGACCTCGGCAATGTTCGCGGCGCGATTCCAATCCATGGTTTTCTATCAACCAACAATCAGTGGCAGGTAGTCGAGGTCAAAGCGGATGGAAAGTCCGCCTGGGTCACGAGCAGGCTCGAATTTTTCAAGCAGCCGTTGTGGATGAAGCAGTTTCCATTCGCTCATACGATTGAAATGACTCACCGCTTGCAGGACGGTGTGCTCCAGGTGCTGACAAAAATTACAAACATGAGCGCGGAACCCATGCCGGTGGCGGTCGGTTTCCATCCTTATTACAAGCTGACCGATTCAACGCGAGAAGAGTGGACGATCTCGGTCGGCGCACGAAAACACTGGAAACTCGCTTCGACCAAGATTCCAACCGGGGAAACCGAGCCGGTCGAAAACTTCTTTTCCAGGCCTCAGGCCGCGGCTCTTAAGGACTACAACCTTGACGATGTCTTTAGCGACCTGGTGTATGACGCGGCGGGCCGCGCCCACATGGTCCTTAAAGGAAAACACCAGCAGCTCGAGATCATGCTCGGCCCCAACTGGCGTTCCATCGTGATCTGGTCGCCGAATCCGGCCGTCACGGGCGGGGGCCAGGGCGATCCGAACTTCATCGCTTTCGAACCCATGGCTGGTATCACCGACGCCATGAACCTTGCTCACAAGGGTCTTTACAAGGAACTCCAGTCGATTCCTCCGGGCGGGAGCTGGGATGCCAGCTTCTGGATAAAACCGTCGGGCTTCTGAGGTGCGCGCGATGGGGGATGTTGCCCAACTGGAAAGAGAGATGGGCACGGAAAAATGGATTCCCCTCCTGGGACAGGAGGGGTGGCTGCGCCATCAATAAAAATGCCGCGAAGCTACCTTTGAAGGCGCAGACGGGGTGGTCGCTTATACCCCATGTTTCAAAACGCATTCCGCTACTCAATTTGTGAGCGACCACCCCGGCCGTGCCACTTCGGAACGGGTCCTTTTTCTTGATGGCACGGCCACCCCTCCTTCACAAGGAGGGGAATGCGGCCTGCCTGCAGTTCATTCGAATGTTCGTTTCAGCGAGGCGGATTCGGCGGTGCTGCGCCGCGAACCGACGGTTTCGGGACATCGGGAGCGTTGATGTACATGGTCGAATAGCGAATCCCGCGTCCGCTTGCGTCGAGCCAGCCCAGAGACTGCGTAAAGACTGCCGGCGGGGGGTAACCCCGAGGGACGGTCCCTTCCATAATAATGAGCTTGTTCTCGTGCATGTAGATGGACGCGAAGGTCCGGGATTGATCGGCGTTGTTGGTGAGTTGGAACTCCTGTCCCTGAACCAGCGCCTGGGAATTCCACATCAGGTGCGTCAGCTTGACGTCTTTCAGCAGGAACTTCGAGGTCGCATAGACGATCGCGCCCCGCACGTCGTTTTTCCAGTATCCAAGACCCCAGTCACCTATGCCCTGACAGGTCTCGGTGCCTGCCGGGCAGGACCAGGATTTCTCCACGAGGAGGCGTTCGATCGGGTTGTAATCGACCACCGTCACGGAATAACGGCTCTGGCCTTGCGTCGAGCTATAGACGCGCGCCGGCAGAATGGCGCCGTACTCCGAAGTCCAGGTGGTCTCCGTTACTTTCGGTGGAGTGGGGAAAATGCAGGTGAAGCGTCCTTCCAGATTCGAAAACTCCACCCATTCCTGGGCAAACGCAGGCCCCGAAACACAAAGTACCAGGGCTGCCGAAACGAGAGGCATCAGGCGTAGGCGCATGATTGAGTTCTCCTAATCGACTGTCGTCTTCAAGGTATTGCTGTCGAACCCGGCCGAGTCACTCATCCGGACCTGGAGATCACACTTACCACTGGCCGAAGAGCCGCCTCCAGCGGAGGTGTGCGGGTTGGGAACCACGGCGTGAACGAAACCGTTGCCCTTGTCACGAGCGTTCAACTTGCCGTGGACAACGCCCGGGACGGATTCGCCCCCGCAGCCAATCATGAACCAGACATACGGTGAATCGCCAAGATCGGCGGACCCATCAACTGCGGCGAATTGCAGCTCGAGTGTCGGTTGATTTGATTGCGCCGGCAGGACACGAAGCTCAGAGATGCTGGGGACGTGGCTTGGAATCGTGATCGTTACGGGAACCGTGGGACCCGTCGGCAGCAGGACCGCGAGCGTTCGGTCTCCCGGCGCCGCGTCCTTTGCCACGTCGATGGTGAGCTCCGACCATGTAAGAGCTCCCTGAAAATTTCGGCCCGGTTTGATGCCCGACACCTTCACGCCCGTTGAGGGTGAGATCTCTGCGGACTGGATCGCGTCCCGGCTTGGAACCGCCACATTGATGACCGTTGCCTGTCCACGTGGCAGCTGTCGTGGAAAAACGCCCTCGATTCTGATTTGCTGTGCTTCGCTCGAGTTGACGCCCGGCCCCAGATAGACCAGAAGCGTGAACCCGATGATCATGCAAGATCGAGTTCCAAAGTACATCTTTCACCTCACTTTTTTGGAGGGTGCGCGAAGAGCAGACGACAGGATTTTTCTCGGAATACGGTGTACGTTCTGAGCAACAAAATGACAAGCGACAAACGCGGGCTAAAGCCCGCGACTACATTTGGGAACCAGGTTGAATCCTAATGTAGTCGCGGGCTTTAGCCCGCGTTTGTCGCTTGTCATTTTGCTTTTCCGGCGGCTCTCTTCTCTTCCGCTCGAGCTCCGGAAAGGCTGTTGCCCAAACCGTAATTCCCTTCGTGACAGGCGTGCTCAAATATCGGACCGATGGTCTTCTTCCACGGCACTTCTGCAGACCAGGGTCTGGTCCAGGTCGAAGGATCCTCGACGCGGAATTGATAACGCATCGTGTCGTCGGCGACGCGTGTGAAGCGTTCGATCAGACGCATGTTCTCGGTGGATCCCTGAAAGGGCGCCTTGTCCGTGAAGTTCGCCGTTTCGATCACCAGGGTCTCGCCCTCCCAGTGGCCGCGGCTGCTTCCCTGCCACATGCGGACATTTTGTGGCAGTTGCGGACGCCCGTCCAGGGGGATGATGCGGACGCCATGAAGCATCTCGACGAGAATCATCACGTATCCCGGGACCTGCACAATTTGATAGGTATTGTTATAGGCCCCGGCGAGCATTGGCGGCCCGTTCCGATCCATGATGAGGCAACGAACGGAGAGGGGCTGATTTTGTACAGCATCCAAAGGGCCACCCATTCGCCTTCTTGCTTCCGCGCGAGCAGCGGCTCGCTTCTTTCCCTCCTCCGAGAGCGGAGGAAGTCTGCCGTCATCCGGATCCACGATCATCGACGTGCGCAGGTCCAGAGCGAAGGGACTCTGGCTCCGGTCGAGCCCGAACTGAGTAAAGTCGTAGTGCACGTCGGGTATGGTTCCGGGCACCGTTTGCTCTTCTTCCTGCGCAGCCGCTCGCTTCACGATCTCTTGCGCTTCCTCCTTTGTATAAAACTCCTTGTTGACGTTGTTCGGCCGCTGCAGAGGCGTGTATGTCGTGTTCGACCAAAAGCCCTGCAGATCAGGCTGGCCGTCCGATGTGCGCGGCGCCACATAAGGCTTCGCCGGGGTTGCCGTCTTCACAGCGGCTGTTCGGGTCTGCGCGGCTACGAATCCGGGCAGCAACATCACCCCGACAAAGATCCCCGCAAGAGCTATCGACGCAAAGAAACGAGGGGTCATACGAAACCTCCCTGAAAATACCGTTTTTGATCCACCTTCCGGACATTGAATGCCGCCCCGGACGGGTTAGTCAAGACAATTGCATCCTGTATCAAAGGGGTCGAACGCGGGCTAAAGCCCGCGACTACATTCGGGCCGAACGTTGATGCCAAATTCGGACCGAACGTTGATCCCAAATGTACGTTGATCCCAAATGTACGTTGATCCCAAATGTAGTCGCGGGCTTTAGCCCGCGTTCATCGACATCCGTCAGGGTTTCTTCGGTCCCAGGCCCTTGCTATAAAGTATCTGGTTGATCTCGGGATTCAGCCCCACAGCGAACCAGGCTTTTAACTGCTTCAGTTGTTCCGGCGTCAGTACGGCCTCGGAATCCTTGAACAATTGCAGGGTAGCAGCATCAACAGCTTTGTCGTACTTGCGGGCGATCGCGATCCACTGCTCCTGCTTTTTGCCGCTGAGCTGGAGGACATTTGCCGTTCCGTGACTGCATAACTGCCCGGTCTTCATAGTCGGACAGAAGATGGCCACATCGTCCTCGGCGGAAACCGCGTTCGCCTGGTTTTGGTGCTGTGAATGATCGTGTTGTTGAGCGTAGACGAAACCGCTGGCACCGATCGCCAACAGTCCCAGAATTGCAACAATTCGTGCGGCACTGTTTTTCATTTCTCAGGTCCTCCCGATAGCTTGCGCACCACTTCTGAATGCCAGGTTTATATTCCTGCAAACCTGGCCAGTCAATAAAAGTTTCAGTGCCAGGCACCGGCGCGTAAGATAATCGCGAAATGGATCTCTCGTGTTGAGATTTACATCCTGCCAGGCGGAGATTGCGGAATCTTTCTGCAGGGCTCTTTCGGCATTCATTGGGCAAAACCTCGGTGTTCCAACTGAATTCGTCGACGCTATTTCGTGGCAGGAACGGGAACGACTGCTCGACCGGGGCAAAATCCACGTCTGCTGGATTTGTGGTTTGCCGTACGTCAGGAAGAACCACGACGAGACAACCATTGAATTGCTGGCGGCCCCTGTGATGAGGCATGCGCGCTATGGTGGCAGGCCTGTTTATTACTCCGATATCGTTGTGCGCGGGGACAGCAGCTTCCGGTCTTTCGATGATCTGCGGGGCGCAATATGGGCGTACAACGAACCCGGATCGCATTCCGGCTACAACGCAGTTCGATACCACCTCGCGACGGAAGGAAGGAGGGCCGGTTACTTTGGCCGTGTCGTGGAATCCGGCTCTCATCAAGCTTCCCTTCAGATGACTTTGGAGCGTTGCGTCGATGCATCCGCCATCGACAGCACGGTTTTGGAGATGGAGTTCTCGAGAAATCCATCAATGGCCAGGAAGATCCGCGCGATAGCGGTATTGGGCCCCAGTCCCGCCCCGCCCTGGGTAGTCCACCGCTCCGTTCCGCATGCTATCCGGGTGGCTCTACGCTGGGAGTTCCTTTCTATGGACAAAGACCAGCAGGGCCGGCGAATCCTGGAGGACGCGGGAATCCTGCGCTTCGTTCGGGTATCGGACCACCAATACGATCCTATTCGAGAAATGGATCGGATAGCTGCGCGGGTGGAATGGTGATGAGTATCGCCCTGTTCCTGGTTTCTGCGCACTCAACGCGGTTTGGTCTCAACCACCTTCGCAGCGATATCCGTCCGGCGGAACGCCACTTGAGCGGCGTTGTGCGCATTTTGCCGATCGCAAAGAAAAGCAACAGTGCTGCGAAGCCAATGGCCCAGAATTGCCAGCGCAGATTTGTATTGAAAAGCTGGTTGAAATACCCGCCATAGCCCCGTCCCAACGTGAGCCATTTCACATCCATGTAATAGGCGTCCGCGGCCGGTAGCCCGCGCATATCGGTCATTTTGAGGAAGCCGGGCCAGAGACCAAACGACGCTGGAATTATGATTTGAGAGGCAGCCCTCACGCTCGGTTTCGAGCGGAGCAGCAGATCGCATCCTAGCCAAATCGCAGGAAGGGTGATCGCCATTTCCTTCGCCTTGACGGCGAAGACAAATACAACGAGGCACAGCGGCGCAGCGGACTTCGAAAATGTGTTCTAATGACGCGTGTCGGATTGGACGAAAATGAGCACGCCTACGGACGACCGACCGCATGTCATTAAAATGGGGCTTGCCGCCATTTGGGTGATCTTTCTGTGTAAAGGTATCTTCTATTCCTTGCTGTTCCCGATTTGGGAAGGATTCGACGAATACGCACATTTTGCTTTTATCCAGTATCTTGCAATCCATCACCATTTGCGCTCGAACTAGTGCCACTTCCGCGAGCGTTGAGTTACCGCACGTCACCTCATGTCACCCATGACACTTATTGGCATTTGTCATCTGAGGAACGTTCGTCCCGCCAGCGCGATCTGCTCCAGATCCCCAAAGCCTGGCAAGCCGTCCCTGGCGACTCGTATCTTTACGAAGGTCAACAGGGGCCGCTTTACTACTGGTTGATGTCACCGATCTACAGTGTTATTCAGAAAATGTCTCTTCCAAGTCGCGTATTTATCTTTCGTCTTCTTAACGTCCTGTTGGCCTCATCGGTTCTACCGATAGCATTCTTGGCAGCAAAGAGAGTGTTTTCCGATGATCAAATGGCGATAGGAGTCTGTGCATTAATTACCGCCATGCCTGAGCTGTATATAGATGTCTCACGCGTTGGAAACCAGGTTCTGGCGATGGTATTTTTCGGCCTCTTCACCTTGCAGTGCTTGAGCGTCGTCGGTGGTGGGGCCAGGTGCTTGATCCTTGCTGGAGCCGTTCTCGGCTTATTACTTTTGACTAAAGCGTATGGACTGGCGGGGATCCCGGCCTTAGTTGTTGTTGCCATTCACTTTGTAAGAAATTCGTCGCTCAATAAGTTACGTAGTGTACTTGCTTCTCTTGCGAGTCTGGCGGTAGGTGCATTAATTGCGGGTTGGTGGTTTCTGCGAAACTTTAAACTCGCTGGAGCCATCATCTGGGTTGGTGGAACACCGTCAGGCGGGATCTCAGTCGAAACCTTCACGAGCATCAAAAATGTAAGTTGGGTATCTGCATTCCATTCGCTATTCGGTTCGCATATTTGGATAGGGAATTGGAGTTTTCTTGGCGTACGTAGTTGGATGTATGAAGTTTTCCAGTATGTCACCGTTCTTATTGCCGCAGGTATTCTCCTATTAATCATCCGAGGCTTTGGTTCCAATAGTCCGGATTCACTTCTCATTCGCCGTTCCTATTTGCTGGTCCTTCTTATGATCTATGGCGGTTTTTTGGGTTCCATCGCCTACCACGTCCTGGTAAATTTCATCAGCTCGAAAATATCCGCGTCCTCAGGATGGTATTTGTACGCGGTAGTTGTTCCAGAAGCCATACTCGCTATAGCAGGCCTATTCGCGTTCAGGTGGGGCAAAAGTATCCTCATCGGAGTGATTGCTTGTTTTGCTTTGCTCGAGATCTATGCCACGCACTGGATCTTGATCCCATACTACACGGGCTTGATTGCGCACAGGCCCGATGGAGGATTGCAGGCATTCTACTTATCGCAAGTGAAAACGATCGGGATCCTGGAATTATTAGCTCGGCTTGAGATCAATCGGCCCTCATTTCTAACGAATGTTACATTAATCGGTTCTTGGTCTCTGTTTATTACCACTACGCTGGCATTAGCATTTGTGAGCGGTAAATACCTACTTAAACAACCTTTGAAAAACTCGGGACGTTCGTGAAGCGCCCCCTAATTCATAAAACGGTATTCGTGTAGTGCCTCGGCGGCAACAGAGGGCCGGTTTTGAGTTCGCCACCGACACCAATTTCATCCGTGGGCGCCTATTATGAATTAGCGTCTGTCGCGGAGACTCTTTCCGTCTTTCTGTGCGGACTTGCCGCTCACTTCGAACCTCCCACTTGGAATAGTTGGCTATTTCGGATGAAAAGCAGCGACAATTGTTCATGCGCTTCCGAATAGGTCTCATGATCGTGGCAGCGCTGCCGGTGTTTGCGACGGACGCGCTTGCCTGTTCCTGCGCGCCCCCCGGACCTGGGCGCTGCCAACTGCCGACTGCGCCGGTCGCGTTTGCGGCGAGGGTCATTTCGAGGCAGGCTTTCGATCTTCGTCCAGCCGTGCAGCTTGATAATAGAGGACGACGCCTCGCAACGGATCCTCCGCCTCCAAGAGACGAGTCGTATATCGCTGTGACGCTTGAGGTCATCGAACAGTTTCGTGGAGATTCCTCAAAAACGATCATCGTTCGTACGGATCCCGCGAACAGTTCCTGCACTTACCCATTTGAAGTCGGCCATGACTACCTGGTTTTTGCTTACATGAAGGACGGAAGTTTACGCACGGACCCGTGCGCGGGGACTCGGCCTGTCGCTTCTGAGATTGCATTGATTCATCAGCTCCGGTCAGCCCGTGCAGGAACAGGCATGCCGGACCTCTTTGGAACAATTTATCAGCAGCGACTGAATGGCAGTATCGCGGGTCTCGAAAAAAGTGAAGGTGCTCCTGGAGTAACCGTGACGGCTAAATCTGATGGGAGAGAATACGAAACGCTCAGTTCGGCCGACGGTTCTTTTGAGTTCTGGGGGTTGGCTCCCGGAAAGTATGCCATCACCGCGCAGCCCCCACCCCGGCGGCTCATTTCCCAGGTTTACAGTTTGAATGTCGGGAGCGGGAGCGCCTGCCGAGCCGATTTTCAGCTTTCATACGATGGCAGCATTCGTGGGATTGTCGTTGATATGCAGGGTCAACAGCTCACCGGTCTTATCAGCTAGGATTCCGTCGACTCCGCCGGTCCGGAAGCAGGTGGGTCTTTGGCG
>QHXD01000419.1:0-2528 GCA_003223895.1 Acidobacteriota bacterium | reverse complement strand
TCCGGTTCTGGCCGAAGGTGAATGGGCGCGGCCAGTCTGATTCTTTCTACTATCCCGGAACCAGGCTCGAGTCCCAGGCGAGTGAGATTGAAGTGGGCGACGGGACACACCTTGAAGGACTTCAGTTCACAATTCCATAAGGGCTTGTTTCCTCAAGCGGATTTTCCGTACTTGCTGGCACCGAACCAGTCGACGACAACGACGGGCTCGTCACCGACCACCCAGGCATCGTGACCGCTGGGAAGAGAGGTGATGTCCCCCGGCCCCGCAATGAACTCGGTCCCGTCATCCATACGGATCGCAAGCTGTCCGCTGATGTGATATTGAAAGTGTGGCGCTTCGCAGCTTTGGGTTTTCGCGATAGGCTTCACATCGTTCGACCACCGCCACCCCGGCTTGAAGACCAGCCGTCCGACCTCGCCGCCGCTGACTTTCAGAATCTCGGCTCGTCCGTTGGGAAACTCGCGCGTTTCGTCGGGCCGTGCCAAGGTTTTATGCTCGGTTGTGTGTTTGTTTTCATTCATGGTGTCCTCCAGGTATGGTGGCCTAATCTACCTACTAGTAGGTAGACATGCAAGCTTTTTCTGTTATCATGGCGACGTATGACAGGGCGACCCACAGTCCGAGACGCACAGCCCGACACGGCGACCCGCATCCTGGATGTTGCCGAGCGTCTCGTGCAGACCTCCGGCTTCAACGGGTTCAGCTATGCCGATATCTCGGCCGAGCTCGGCATAACCAAAGCAAGCCTGCATCACCACTTCGCGACGAAGGCAGAACTCGGCCGCGCGCTTATCGAGCGCTATTCGGAGGCCTTCAGTGCCGCTCTGAAGGTGGTTGACCAGAGGGGTGGCGACGCCGCAGCGAAACTGGAGCGTTACGTCAAACTCTACGAGGAAGTGCTGCGCGAGGAACGGCTCTGCCTGTGCGGCATGCTGGCTGCGGAATACAGCACATTACCCGAGCCGCTGCAGAAGGAAATCCGCCGATTCTTCGATGCGAACGAAACCTGGCTCGCGGGGGTGATCGACCAGGGCCGCCGCGCCAAGATTTTTCATTTGCGAGGCTCCGCCCGAGAGGTTGCGCGCATGTTGCTGAGTGCCCTGGAGGGAGCGATGCTGGTTGCGCGTCCGTACAGCGACGTTGCTCGCTTTGCATCCGCAGCGCGACAAGTGCTTACCGGTTTGGCGGCAAAGTAGACTAGCAGCCTGCTAGTTCGATGAACTGGAGGCAGGTATCGTGAACACGAATGTGCTGCCGCGCCCTTCCTCGCTTTCCACCCAGATCCTGCCGGAGTGTTGCTCCACAATTTGTTTCGCTATCGCCAGCCCGAGACCCGCTCCAAGATGGGCAGTGGCCGGGGCTTGCCAAAAGGGTCGAAAGATCCGATCATGATCGGCCTTCGGAATGCCAGGGCCCGTGTCGGAAACGGAGAAGCGAACCTGGTTTTGATGAACTTCGGATTTCACCGTCACTGTTCCACCTTCAGGTGTGAACTTGATGGCGTTATCGATGAGGTTCGTCAACACCTGTAACAGACGATCACGATCTACGATCACTATGGCTTGACCTTCGATCTGGCACCGCACATGAACAGCTTTCGCTTTTGCTTGAATTCGCGTCAGCTCACAGACTTCTTCAGCCAAATGATCGGCGAGTTCTTCTTTTGCATTCATAGGTAATTTGCCGGAGTGTTCAATTAAAGCGTTATCGATCAGATCCTGAATCAATCGATTCATCCGGCCTGCCGAGCGCTCGATCATTTCTATGACCGTCTCCTGAGCCTGTCCCAAACCTGTAGAACTTCGAAGCGTTGCTGTTGCCAGGGCTATGGTGTTCACGGGATTCCTCAGATCGTGCGCCAGCACCCGCAGCATTTCCTCTCGATTGTGCAGCAGTTGCCGCACTTCCTCCAGCAAGCTGGCCCGCCGCAGTGAAACAGCCGCTGTATCTGCCATGCTTTGCAGGTGAGCGATCATATGACCAGTCAATCGCTTTTTGCCCTGAATGACAATGAGTGCTCCGAGGGCCTCGCCCTCCGAAATAAGGGGCAGGACGACGGCCGGATAGTGATTCATGGAAGCGAGAATAGAATGACTCCTGTCCGAATCACCTGTTCTGCAACGGAGCCGTGGTAGGGTCCACGCGTTCCGGCCGGAGGCATGCCGTGGGTGCCGTACACCGCGGCCGCGATAATCTCGTCACGTTCGACATCGATTCGCTCGACATAGGCGGCAGTTCCACGGATCAATTTTGTCGAGCGTTCAGCTACTCGATATAAGACGGCATCGGGATTTGAACCGACTGTCAGTCCTCGAAGAAGTTCTCGAAAAGCGTCCTCTTCGCTTGTAAATTGTTTCACCCACCAGGTGGCCACACCAATTCCGAAACCGGCCATGAGGCAACCAATAATCTTCTTCATAGGATGCCTTCTCGGCGATCAACCCTTTAGGAGGCAGACGCTGCAACACGATTCCCGAATGCACAGGCAAAAGCATTGCCAAACCACAAGACAACAAACAGGAGTG
>QHXD01000418.1 GCA_003223895.1 Acidobacteriota bacterium | reverse complement strand
CCATTTCCACAGGGCCTGAACAAGCCGACCGGTAATACGCTAGGTCTGCTTCAGAATGTGGGCGATGTGGTCCGGTTTGTCGACCAGAACAACAAGCGTGGCTATGTCCAGCAGTATTCGTTTGATATTCAACGGGAGCTGCCCGGAGACATCGCATTCACGGCGGGTTACGTGGGCAGCCGGTTGCTGCACATGTCTTCAGGCGCCGGCAACAATACTACCGTCAACATCAACCAGCTTCCTGTTGAGGCCTTGTCGCTCGGAACGGCGCTGACGGCATCCGTGCCTAATCCTTTTTTTGGAATCAGGGAGTTTGGCCCGCTCAGCAGCTCGGCCAACATTGCACGTGGACAACTGCTGCGTCCCTTTCCGGAATTCCAGGATGTGCTGATGGTCCGGCCGAGCATTGGAAATGGTTACTACAACTCAATGGTGTTAAGAGCCGAACGACGGATCGACAGGACTGGCCTGGGTTTCCGGGTGAGTTACACATTCGCCAAGGCGCTCGACGATTACTTTGGCGATAACAGCTTCTTCGGTCAACGTTCTGGAATCGCGTTGGACAATTACAAAATCCACGGGGAGTACGGTCTTTCGATGAACGATGTCCGGCACCGGTTTATCGCGGCGCCTATGTGGGATCTGCCATTCGGTAAAGGCAAGCGATGGGCGAATTCCGGCGTCGCCGACAAAGTGATCGGCGGTTGGAATCTCACTCCGGTTATCACGCTGCAGGATGGAATACCGGCCACGATCTGGCAGAACAATAACAATGCAGGCACGATGGGCGGGACACAGCGTCCCAATGTGGTCCTGGGTGTCGATGCCTGCAGTTCCGGAAGCGAAGGCGACCGGTTGAACCATTGGTTTAACGATGGCAGAGAGGGGCGTCCTGCGGCGTTCACCAGTGCGCCGAGCTTCACGTTGGGCAATGCGCCCAGAACAAGCAACTGCCGGCTCCCGCGCCAGTACAACCTGGACGTCGCTCTCCATAAGGCAATCCCGTTGACGGAAAAAACACGGATCGCGCTCCGGTTCGAGGCGATCAACTTCACAAATACACCCAAGTTCACCGCCCCGGAAAGCCGATGGGCAAACGGGTCGTTTGGGACTGTTGCTGCACAGGCGTCATTTCCGCGGCTTGTTCAGTATATGATTCGGTACGAGTTCTGAAATAGTGACCGATAAGTTCAGGAGAGATATATGAAAATCAAGTTCGGCGTTCTAGTCGCTCCAGTTGTAGGGTTTGCTCTCGCGACCGCCTTGCCATTACTTGCCCATCACTCGTTTTCCGCTCAGTTCGATGGGTCCAAGGCAATTCGGGTCCAGGGTACCCTGGCCAAGATCGAATGGACGAATCCCCACACCTATTTTTATATCGACGTCAAAGACGAGGCAGGCGTGGTCCTTCGTTGGGGATGTGAAGCCGGTGCTCCGGCTGCACTGTCTCGCCGCGGATTCAAGCGAGGCGATCTCAAGTTGGGAGATACGGTCATCGTTGATGGGTATCGGGCGAAGGACGGGTCTCGTTTGATGGATGCCAGGAGGGTAACGCTGCCTGATGGCCGGATCGTCTCCGGCGCGTCAGAAGGCGACGGAGGTCCCCAGGTTCCCCAGGTTCCTGACCCTGCGGGTAAGAAACAGTAAGCCGAAAGGAGTTTCCTGTGAAAACCTTTTTCCTTGCAACCGGGGCATTGGCATTGTTGCTTTCGCCGCTTGGCGCTCTCTGCCAACAAAACGATCCCAACTCGAAAACGGCAAAACCGGGTCCCACTCCTCGCACGGCCGATCGGCATGCCGATTTGACCGGTTACTGGAAGAGTACGCGTGATTCCAAGTTCTTCTGGCACATCGGCAAGGATCTACCGGATAGAAACCTGCCCTTTACGCCCGCAGGGGAAGCAGCATTGAAGCATAATCAGACGGCCACGAAAGATCCCGAAAGCCTCTGTATCATCGGTGGCGCCCCGCGGCACAACGTCACCATGATGCCTTTCGAGATTTTGCAGGGGACCAGGAAAGTGGCCTTTCTATACGGGGACGGCAGTTATCGTTTGATTCCCATCGATCCGCAGCGGAAGCATTCCGAAGACCCGGACCCGGCTTTTTTCGGCGAGGAAATAGGCCGTTGGGAGGGGGATACGCTGGTCATAGACTCCGTAGGATTTAAGGATGAGAAGATCTGGATCGACGAGTACGCCAATCCAATGAGTGATGCCCTGCACGTTGTGGAACGATGGACCAGGCCCGATGCTGAGCATATTCACGTCGAAACCCTGATTGACGACCGGAAGTTCTATACGAAATCCTTCACCTACTCCCGGACCTGGATAACAGGGGAGCCCGACGACCAGGTGCGTGAATTCTCTTGCAGCGAGAACAACGTGGACGAACAGCATTTAGGGTTTGGGCCCGGTCCCGTTCGAAAAGATGGGACGATCGGCTATGAAGATCCCGCGCCGCTTCCTCCCCCGATTCCAAGATCGCCGGCACCCAAAGAATAGCGCGCTCGCTGTGGTCAGTGACCGTTGCTGCGAGTGTCGTTGCCTTGGTTTGTGACGACTGTCCGTGCAATCGAATCAGAATCACTCCCTGATGAATTCGTTGCTGCCTGAATACGAGTTCTCCGAAATCTTTGTCTGACGTAATCAGAATAGACGAGGCCTTGTTGGCAAGATCAAGAACCTCAGCGTCATTGATTGCCGGAGACATTTCGGCAACGTAGAGGACTTCATGTCCCTGGGCACGAAGACCATCGACGATCTCACGTTCAACACCCTCGTCGGCAATAAAGTTCACTTTGTTGGAGTCGATAACGGATAAACGACGTCGGCTTTTAGAGCTTCGGACGCGAAGGCGAGAGCGGCGCGGATTGCCTCTTCGGTGACACTCGGATGGGAAGCAACGATTTGAGCCATCGATTCGCCAGCCGCCAACTTCTCAAGAATCAGTTCCACAGTGATCCTCGTTCCGGCAATAACGGGTTTGCCCATCATAACGTTTGGATCGGATGTAATCATCGCCGCCATAATTCTTTTTATACCACTGGTCGACGCATTTTAGGCATGAGCAAAACTTGGGGAAACCATTTTTGGATCGAAAACAATGCAAAACGTGCAACAACTTGGACAGGAAGGACCAAGACGAATGAATAGGATAGAAAACCCCGAAAGGATTGAGACGGTAGAGGTCACCGGTTCGATCCCGGTCGCACCAATTAACTCCCTCGTAAATTCCATAAGCCGCCAAACCTAAAGATTTCCGGATACCGACTGTACTCGTGTAGATCTTTGTAACGGCACGAATCTTCAAACCGTCAGAAAATCTTTTCTGCAGGTGTGCAGAAATTTTAAATCGCAGGAAAAAGGCTTCTGCACATGTGCAGGACGTTTAAATCGCGGGAAAGAAGTTTCTGCAGGTGTGCAGAAAGTTTAAATCGTTGGAAAAAACTTTCGGCGGTATGCAGGAGTTTTAAATCGCCAAAAGAAAACTTTCTGCGGCCGTGCAGCTTCGAGGATTCCCCAAACGGAGAAAACGGCCAAAGTTTTTCCCCGTTTGGCGAATTTCTGTAAGTTCAGGCTAGCCAAGGATTTGTAACAATTTTGCGTCCCGGCGACGAATGCGATTCTCCAAACGGGGAAAATGAACAAACCGGCCCGACCGATCCTTTCCCATAACTGCTTGAAAAACCAGCATCCGGGTTGCTGCTCCGACTTGGCCTCGCGCCTGCCATTAGAGCCGGCGAAGAAAGGAGGTGAGAACGATGGCCAAAATCGCAAATGTCAAAGCAACTCTGACTGACGCCGGCGACGTCAAGGCTGTATGGGAGGCGATTCCCGATTTCAAGATGGGAAGCATTTCGCTGAACGACTTCATCGCAGTACATGACGAAGCCGATGTCTTGCAAAAAGAGTATGCAAAAAAAGACATCGAGTTGACCGGCGTGAAAGGCAACCGTGATGATAAGGTCCGGCAGTTGGGCGACCTCATCACCCGGTTCCGGAGTACAATCCGCGGCGTCTACGGACCCGATTCCGCGGTGTACGAACAGGCCGGGGGCACGCGCACGAGCTCGCGGAAATCGCCGACTCGAATTGGCAAGGCAGCTTCCGCCACAAGCGCAGCTGTCAAGCCTCAGTCATAGCCACGCGCCGGGATGGCCAGATTTTCGCCATCCCGGCTTCGGTTCCGGAACCCGCTACAACAACGTACGCATCTCCGTACTCGAAACCAGCGCCATCACTCCGAGTCCTGCTGCAAACCCCAGCATGCGTTCCCGCCGGTCCGCAGGCGTGCGTCCGACACGAATTTCAGGCAACAGGTCGGTGGCGGCGATGTACAGGAAGGTACCTGCGGCGATGGACAGCACGATGGTTGTGCCAAATCTGAATCGCTCGGACGCAAGGATAACGCCGGCCGCTCCCAGAAATGCGGTCAGCTGAACTATTCCCAGGCCGAAGAGAGCACGCGCGCGCTTCCATCCTGCAGCTCTCAAAAGGGCGTAATCGCCGACCTCCTGTGGG
>QHXD01000417.1 GCA_003223895.1 Acidobacteriota bacterium | reverse complement strand
TTTCGGCTTCGTTCTTGAAGCGCAATCCGTACATCATTCGCCTGAAGGCTCCCGCACTTTGCGCCATTTCGCCATAAACGCGAGCGAGGATGGCATGGTAGTCGGCGTTTTCGTTTTCCAGTCGCACCACATTCTCAGCGAGCTTCAGAGCGGAATTCAGATCACCGAAAGCAATCTTCACCTGGGAAAGCAGGTACGTAGCCCTTGCGTCGGCGGGGTTCTTGCGAACTCGTTCCTCGAGGATTGCACGAGCACGCTTCCAGTGACCGCCATCGATCAAACGATCGACATCCGTGGAGTTCACGGATTGGAGGAGAAGGGCGTAGAGAAGTACAACCATCGTTTTACACAGCAGCCTTGTGCTTTCGATTGATCGCGGGGATCAGGAGCATTATAGTGACCGGCACTCGGAAAACTGAAGCGAAGTCAATGGAGGTCACTGATGCGCGTATCGATGGTTTTACTATTGGTTCTTGCCGTTGCGGCGTTAGCAGCGGCGTTTCCGCCGGCGCAGAACCGGACATCGAAGCCCCTCGACATCTATGTGATCGACGTCGAGGGCGGCAATGCGACGCTGTTTGTCTCGCCTTCCGGTGAATCGTTGCTCATCGACACAGGCAATGCCGGCCCGGCTGCGGCCCGTGATGCAGGCCGCATCCTGGCAGCAATCAAAGATGCCGGCCTTCAGCAGATCGATCATCTTATTATTACGCACTGGCACGGCGACCACTTTGGCGGGTTGGCTGAGCTCGCTTCCCACACGACGATTCGCGAATTCATCGATCATGGTCCAAACGTTCAGCCGGGCGCTCTAGCCGATGAGTTTCTCGAGAAAACGTATCCGTTCCTTTATGCCAAGGCCAAACACACGGTCGCGAAGCCTGGCGACAAGATTCCCATGGCCGGTCTGGATGTTCGTGTCGTGACGTCCGCTGGTCAAACGATCAAGACGCCTTTGCCCGGCGCCGGCGCCCCGAATCCATACTGCGCCAATTTCAAGGCCGGCGAGAACAATGCCGAGGATCCTCAATCCGTCGGGACTCACATCACCTTTGGAAAGTTCCGCACCGTTCATCTGGGTGATTTGACCAGGAACAAGGAATTCGACCTGATGTGTCCGAACAATCGTCTTGGCACTGTCGATGTCCTTCTGGGTTTGCACCACGGGCAGGCGAGCTCGAATTCGGAAGTGATGGTACACGCGCTCCATCCGCGCGTCGCCATTATGAACGACGGCACGCGCAAAGGCGGAGAACCTGAAGTGATGAAGACGGTTCATTCATCGCCCGGCCTCGAGGACCTCTGGCAAATCCACTTCTCACAGCTGAGCGGTCAGGAGTACACCGTGCCCGGAGTATTCATCGCCAATACCGTCGACCAGCAGCAGCCGGCAATGCCGATCGCTCCGATCCCTGCGCCGCAACCCGGGCCCGGCGCGCCACCGCCGCCTGCACACAACGGAATGGCGTATTGGATCAAGGTGTCGGCGCACCAGGACGGTTCCTACACGGTCACGAATACGCGGAACGGATTCAGTAAGACTTACCTGCCGCAAAAGTGACGACGTGATAAAAAACTGGGGAAATAGCCGCGAATGACGCAGATTACGCGAATGGGCGCACCAAGGAATTCTTTGATGCGCCCATTCGCGTAATCTGCGTCATTCGCGGCTATTTCCCCAGTTTCTCATCACGCTATTTCCTGAAAATCGCCTTGGGCATTAATGCGTGAATGCCCTTTGTACCATCCACGGCCTGGGTAACGACCAGATCCATCGCGGCGCTGGCGAGCATGTAGGCGTCTTCCCTGCTGAGCCCTTTCATTTCGACGACCCAATCCAGCATCTCGCGTGTTGCGATCTTCGCCGCTTCGTCCAAATCCGCATTCAACCCCATGGTCATGAAATGTGTGGGCGTCTCGGCGCGCGGCTGTTTGAGGAGTTTGTTCTTATGCAGAACGACCTGTATTTCGCCTTTCAGTGATGTCTCAATCGCGGACAGGCAGACTTCGCCATATCCCTGCGCAGCGTGCCCGTCTCCAATTGACAACAGACCGCCCGGAACGAACACCGGCAGGTAAAGCGTGGTCCCGCCGACCAGGTCGCGGTTGTCCATGTTGCCGCCGAAAACATTCGGTGGACCGCTGGGGACGCGGCCCATTGAGAGCGGCGGCGCAACACCGATGACACCCCAGAATGGTTTCAATGGAACAACCACGCCGGGAGCATACTCGGTTGTTTTCTTCTTCAGATCCAGCCACAGAACGCGGTCTTTGGCATTGGGAAAATCTTCCGGCAACAGACCACGATTTGGAACAAAGCCCTGTCCGGCGATCGGAAGTCTGAGGTCGATCGAGCGAATGCGGATCTCGAGCATATCGCCCGGTTGTGCACCATCTACATAGATGGGCCCGTCCAGGGTATGGTCTCCGCGCCCTTCACCTTCAACGCCCTCATATACGTCGTACAGTTCAGCCGGTATCTTTTCCTTTGGCACACCGAGCCGCTCGAAATAGCGAGGGTTGCCGGTTGCGGTTTCCAACTTCACGATGTCACCGGAGTTGATCGTGAGCACCGGCTTTAAGGACGCGTCAAAAAAGCCTCGATGTACGGTCTGTGTTGACGCTTTCAACTGATGCACCTTCGGCGAAGTCTGCGACCAGACGACTCCCGCGATAACCAAACCAGACGTGATGCACGTTAGAACCTTCTTCATGCTGCCTCCGAATTGGTTCCACAACTATATGAGAGAACCACATGATTTAACTGTAACGGCGGTCTGTGACCGCCGGCCGCGTTGCAGGCTAAAGATTGCCGGCGCTCATGGAACGCCGCCACAGTTAGTATAGAATACCGGTTCACAACCAGGAGGACCGCATATGAGTAAGAACTTTTTATTCGGGATATTGATTGCGCTGGTTTTCTCCTCCACGCTTTCGGCTCAGGGCCAGGGCGGGCAGCCGGCCCGGCCGTTACCGGAAGGAAACGGGAAAACCATCATCGAGACCGCCTGCACCGTCTGCCACGCCGTCACGATGATTACGAGCACCGGGCACACCCGCGAAGACTGGCAGCTCCTCATGGAGCGCATGGTGTCCGCCGGAGCCGACGTTCCGCAGAGCCAGATCGCCATGGTGACCGATTACCTGACAAAGAATTTTCCGGAAGGGAATGTACCCAAGGCCGTGATCATTCCAGGCTCTGTCAAAGTGAGCTTCAAGGAATGGAAGGTTCCAACGGTGGGTTCGCGGCCGCATGATCCGCTGGCGGCGCACGACGGCTATCTCTGGTACACCGGACAGTATGCGAGCGTGCTGGGCCGCGTGGATACCAAGACCGGGGAGATCAAGGAATTCCGGCCCCCGATAGCGCGCTCTGGCCCTCACGGCCTCGTGGAAGACAAGGACGGCAACATCTGGTTCACAGCGAACTCCAAGGGCTACATTGGGAAGCTCGATCCCAGGACCGGCAAATTCATGGAGTATAAACTGCCGCCCCAGGCGCGCGATCCGCACACTCCGCTTTTCGATCAAAAAGGCACTCTCTGGTTCACGGTGCAGGGCGCCAATCTTGTAGGCAGACTCGATCCGAAGACCGGTGATGTCAAGGTTGTCGAATCGCCCACTCCGCGGTCGCTGCCCTATGGCATGGTGGTGGATACCAAGGGTACTCCTTATTACTGCGAGTTCGGGGCGCCGAAGATTGCGGCGATCGATCCGAACACGATGGCGATCAAAGAGTGGACCCTGAAAGATCCCGAAGCACGCCCGCGGCGGATCGCGATCACCAGCGACGATCTTATTTATTACGCGGACTATGCGCGCGGATTTCTGGGCCGGCTCGATCCGAAAACCGGCGACATGAAGGAATGGCCGTCGCCCGGTGGACCGGCGTCACAGCCCTATGGAATTACGTTCCTCAACGGAGTGATCTGGTACAGCGAATCGGCGGTGAAACCGAATACGCTGGTCCGCTTCGATCCCAAGACCGAAAAGTTCCAGACGTGGGCGATCCCCGCCGGCGGCGGAGTCGTGCGCAATATGATGACGACTCGTGACGGTAACCTCGTCATGGCGGAAAGCGCGCTCAACACTGTCGCGCTGGTCACGATCGGTAAGTAGGTTGTGACAGTGGGACACAAAGACACAAAGGAAGCCAGAAGCCGGAAGCCAGAAGCCAGAATGGGAACCACGCTTTGGTCGCGGTTCCCATTCTGGCTTCTGGCTCCTGGCTTCTGGCTTCCTTTGTGTCTTTGTGTTCCCGCCCTCGCGCAGAGCCCTGAGGAGCTGTTTCAGACGCGCTGCGCACAGTGCCATAACTCCGGGAACGCCGTGGGTGCGCCGCTGCCGGACACCTTGCGCCAAATGTCCTGGCAGGCAATTCTCACCGCCCTGGAAACCGGGAAGATGACGGGTATCGGCGACACATTAAGTCCCGCGCAGCGCGAAGCAATTTCGAAATTCCTTGGAACGGCCGCTTCTCAGCCCACTCTTCCCTCCTCCAAATGTTCGGCAGTCCCTCAACGAGGAAAGGACGGCGCCGACTGGAACGGCTGGGCCGACGCCGCGAATACTCGCTTCCAGCCCGCGCGCTCCGCCGGACTGACAAGGGTAACAACACCGAAGTTAAAACTGAAATGGGCGTTCGGATTTTCGGGGGTCACTAGCGCGTTTGGGACCCCGACAATTTTCGACGGCAGGGTCTTCGTGGGAGCCGCTGATGGCACCGTTTATTCGCTCGACGCGCGTACCGGATGCGTTTACTGGACCTACGCCGCCGTCGCCGGTGTGCGCATCTCGCCGGTGCTCGGAAACGGATCCGTGTACTTTGGCGATCTCCGCGGGAATGTGTATGCATTGGATGCTGCCACCGGAAAACAGATCTGGAGAACACGGGCGGACGAACACCCGCTGGCTGTGATTACCGGATCCCCAAAACTCGACTCCGGGCGGTTGTACGTGCCGGTATCCGGAAGAGATGAGTCCATAGCCGCAACGAATCCCGCTTACGAATGCTGCACGTTTCGTGGAAGCGTTGTGGCGCTGGATGCCGCGACGGGAACGCGAGTCTGGAAGGCCTACACCGTTCTCGATGTGCCGAAGGCAACCGGTCAGAACAAAGTCGGAGCTAAGACCTGGGGACCGTCGGGCGTGGCCGTCTGGTCGTCGCCAACTCTGGACCTTCAGGCGAAAGTGATCTACGCCGGAACAGGAGTGAACTATTCCAATCCGCCGACGGAAACCAGCGATGCCATCGTTGCTTTCGACATGGATTCCGGCCGCCTGTTGTGGTCGCGTCAATTCACGAACAGCGACAGCTACAACTTCGCCTGCGTCGGCCAGGACAAGACGAATTGCCCGAAAGATCCATTCATCGATGCGGACCTCGGCAATTCGGGAATTCTTCGATCGCTCGGCGGCGGAAAACGCATCCTGGTCGCCAGTGACAAGTCCGGCATGGTGTACGGACTGGATCCCGATCGCGAAGGCGCGATTCTTTGGAAGCAGAAGATCGCTTCGGGCGGACTGAATGGCGGATTCATGTGGGGCGGCGCCAGCGACGACCAGGGGATTGCGTATCTCGGCATCTCCGACTTTACGGCCGGAAAACCGGAGGTTGGAGGCGGACTCGTCGCGCTGCAACTGGCGACCGGGAAAAAGCTGTGGACGACGCCGGCTCCCAAACCCACCTGTCTTGGCATCGCCGGATGCAGCGCCGCTCAGCCTGCGCCGGTGACCGTGATCCCTGGTGTGGCGTTTCTTGGATCCTGGGATGGACACATCCGCGCTTATGAAACCAAAACCGGGACGATCATCTGGGACTTCGACACCGTTCAGGATTTTCAGTCCGTAAATGGCCTGAAGGCCCACGGCGGCTCGATCAACAGCATGGCTCCAACAGTTGCCGGTGGGATGCTCTACATCACCTCCGGCTACTCGGGCACCGCGATGCCGGGCAACGTCCTGTTGGCTTTTTCTGTCGACGGAAAGTAACGAACGCGGGCTTCAGCCCGCGTTTACTTCTGAGCGGAAATTCTTTTTTGGTTGTGGTTCGTAAATGATCGCGCGGAAGTGCGCGCGATCCGAATCCACGCTGCGACCGTGGTTTCGGTTGAATCCAGTCGCATCTGATGAAGGAGGGGATCATGGGGAGGAGTAGAGGGAAAGCTCTGTACGCGCTGAGAAGATCGGTATGGATTATTGGATTGATCGCCTTTGGAAATTGCCTCGTCTTTGGACAAGGGTCCACAGCAGCCATCTCGGGTTTCGTTCGGGACGCCACGGGTGGAGTGGTGCCGGGAGTGGATGTTACTGTCAGGAATACCGAGAGCGGGTTCACCCGCACGGTTCAGAGCACAGAGAACGGCGGATACAATATGCGGTCCCTTCCCGTGGGCGCATATGAAGTCACCGCAGAAAAGGCAGGTTTCAAGCAACAGGTCCGGCGTGGCCTCAACCTCTCGGTGGGCCAGGAAGCGATTGTAGACCTGACGCTGGATGTCGGAAACGTCATCGAGCAAGTCACGGTGACGGAAGCGGCACCGCTGGTAAATACGACACTCAGCTCGACTTCAGGATTGATCACCGAGCAACAGATAAAAGACCTGCCTCTGAACGGGCGCAGCTTTGATCAGCTTTTGACGCTGAACGTGGGCACAATCGATAATCGTTCGAATATCAACAACAATGCCTGGACTTCTTTCTCCGTGGCGGGCAAGCGGCCGGAAACAAATCGATTTCTGATGAATGGGGTCGATTACATCGGCTCCAACTCGACCGGTCAGTTCATTACACCATCAGGGTCCAGCGGGCAGTTGCTCGGCGTGGAAGCGGTGCGGGAATACAACGTCCTGCAGCACACCTAGGGGGCTGAGTACGGAAAGCGGGCGGGCGCGCAAGTGACTGTCGTGTCTTCGTCCGGAACGAATCAACTGCATGGAGATCTGTTCGAATATTTGCGCAACAGCGCTTTGGATGCCCGGAACTTCTTCGATGACACCATAGGTGCCCCGCCGTTCAAGCGGAATCAATTTGGAGGGGCCCTGGGAGGTCCGCTGAAGAAGGACAAGATGTTTCTGTTCGGAAATTATGAAGGGTTTCGGGAACGGCTGGCAGTAAGCAGCGTTGCGATCGTTCCGAATGCCCAGGCCCGTCAAGGCTTGATGCCCTGCTACATCGTCAATACTGCCTATGAAGGGTTTCGGGAACGGCTGGCAGTAAGCAGCGTTGCGATCGTCCCGAGTTGCTCACGGACGGCTTGCCGACGGGAACCGCCAAAGCCATCGGTAATCCAAAACGCAAGGTTCGTGAAGATTTTGGCCTGTTACGCTTTGACAACACCATTTCCACCAAGGATTCCTTCTTCGTAAATTTCAACGCCGATGATGGGACCAGATCCGCCCCGCCCGCCGACCCGGTGTTTGTCACTCTCACGACTCAACGGAGCTATTTGTTCGGCTTGCAGGAAACGCATGTTTTCTCTCCAGCGGTTTTGAATATCGCTACTCTGGGGTTCTCGCGCGCGTGGGGGACTCAGGTGCAAGCTCCTGCAGTTTCGATCCCTTCAAGCCTGGTGTTTCTAACCGGAACCAATCCCGGCTCGATCACCATTGGAGGCGGATCGAACACGAACGTTGCCGCAGCCCTCGTGCAACCGACCGGCAACAGCCCCAATCGCGATACGAGAAATCATTTCACCTACTCCGACGACGTGCGCTACACGACAGGCAATCACTCCTGGAGCGCAGGCGTGTGGATTCAACGCGTCCAGCAAAACATGTATGGGGGAGCCCAGGCTACGGCAGGAACCGCCAACTATCCCACACTGCTGGCATTTCTTCAGGATCTCCCGACCCAGTTCATCGCAAACTCGAATCCCCAGCCCGTTTACTATCGTTCAACGCAAGGAGCCTGGTATCTGCAGGATGAAATCAAGCTCAAACCGCATCTTTCATTGCGTCTGGGATTGAGGGAGGAGATGACGAACGGCTGGAGCGAAGCCCACAATCACGCTGCGAACTACGTTTACGACCGGAATGGGATCATACAGACAGATCCAATCGTGGGCCGCTCGGCGCTGACCGAGAATAACGCCAAAGCGCTCTGGCAGCCGCGCGTCGGTTTGGCCTGGGATCCGACCGGTACAGGAAGATGGGCGGTGCGCGCCGGCTTTGGAATTCACCACGACCTTCAGGACAATATCGGTCACCGGCTGAATGCCAATCCGCCCTTCAACGCGCGGTTGACGATTACGAACACCCCGCTGCTCTCTATTATTCCGATCCGCTTCGGAACGCAAGCGCCGCCCAGTTGCAATGCGCAGTCATCTTTGCAACCGCCTGCTTGTTCGATCTTTTCTCCAGGGGGTCTGGATCCGGTGATGAAGACCCCGACCCTCCAGCAGTGGTCGCTCACCGTGGAACGGGGAATCACGCCGAACCTTATGCTGCAAGTGAGTTATGTCGGCAGCCAGGCCTATCACGTTGTGACGGCTGTGAACCTGAATATGGCTCGGCCTCAGGTGTGTTCGGACCCGGCGGGATGCCTGAGTGGAGGAATTCGTCCGGCAAATCAGGCGGTTCGAGTCCCGCAGGGAACGACGTATATGCCGTCTACGCCCGGTTTACGCCCGAATCCTTTCGTCGGCGCTACCCAAAGCTGGTTCTATAACGGCACCAGCAGTTACCATTCGGGGAATGTATCCCTCACCAAGCGCGCGGCTCGCGGACTCACTTTCAAGGCGAATTACACGTACTCGAAAATTCTGGACATCAATTCCGCCTTCCTTGCCACGTCCTCGACGAATGAACCTCCGAGCGTTTTGAATCCTTTTGACATGAGGTCTGCAAAGGGACCAGCATCCTTCAACCTCAAGCATCAGTTCAACGTGAACTACAGTTATCAGCTGCCGTTTGGGCGCGGCCAGCGCTTCGGCAGCGGAGCCACCGGCGTAGCGGACACACTGATCGGCGGCTGGCAATTGAATGGGAGCGTCTCCGCTCAGAGCGGTTTCCCCTTCACGCCTCTCCTTGGCTCCAATGCTTCGGGGACCGGAGATACGCAAAATCCCGACGTGCCCAGCTTGAATCCGGCCTTCAGCGGGCCGGTGATTCTGGGTAAGGTCGATCAGTGGTTCGATCCTCGTGCTTTTGTGATGCCCCTTGCCGGGACTTTCGGAAACGTGGCCCGGGGATCGTTTGTTGGGCCGAAAATGACGAATTTCGACATGTCGCTCTTCAAGAGGTTCAATATCACCGAGCGATATAATCTGCAGTTCCGGGCGGAGGCCTTCAACATTTTCAATCACCCAAACTTCGCCTCACCCAACCCTGTAACTTTCTCGGGCAATAACTACAGCTCTTCCGCAGGGTTGATTACCGCGACGTCTACGACCTCGCGCCAGATCCAGTTTGCGTTGAAGCTGTTGTTCTGACCGTAAATAGATGCGGGGACTTTAGCCGCGGATTACGCGAATTACGCGGATGGCGCGCATAAAATCGAATAGGACGCGCCATCCGCGTAATTCGCGTAATCCGCGGCTAAAATCCCCGCACCTATTTTTGCAGGAAAGTGCGCGCTGTGCTGAGAGCCGGACGCTCGCTATCTGCATTGGCGGCCAGAGAGAGCAGTTGATTGAAGTAGGACTGTGCTAATCGCCGGTTACCTGTTTGCGCGGCGGCTTGTCCTGCGCCGGCGAGCGATCGAAACCGGTTGGGCACGACCTTGAGCGAGCGTTCGAATTCTCGCAGGGCTTCGGCGGGTTTGTCCGCTGCCAGCAAAAGCTCGCCGAGCAGTTCGCGCATCGGGGAAAGCCGGTTCTCCATGGCGATATGCTTTTCGGTGCGGTCTTCGCGATCGGCAGCGTTCTGCATAAGAGTGATGGCCTGGGTTGAATTATTCTCGGCCAGTGCGATCCAGGCGGACGCCGCTGTTTCCTGAATGCCGGCTTGTTCCGCCCAGTATGGATCCCCGGCGGCGGCCAGCTCCTTCTGGAGGCGGGAGATCTGGCTCAGGTTCTGCTTACTGCCCGGGATGTCACCGGACCGGGCCGCACCGATTGCGCGGCCGAACCAGATGATCGCGTCCGCCTGCTTGACCGGCGTGTTCATCGGGGGCAGCATCGCCGCCTCCTTCCACGAGCCACGTTCGAAGGCATACCGCACGGCAATCGCCGCGAAACCTGTCTGCGAGGTCATGCCAGCACCGGAAGGCAATGCGCCAATCGAATTGCGCTCGTCGAGAACCCCCTTGGCACGGCGGTCTTGTGCCAGTTGGAGGTAGGCGTTCGTCAGAAAGTCCAGATTGTGATACCGCGCCACGATTGCGGCCGGATTCGCGGCAGCGCTCGGGCTGGTACTTACCGCATACGCTCGATTCGCTGCATCAGCAGCCAGGTTCGACCGGATCGCGTCGGGCCACATACCCAGCGTCGAGAAGATATGCGACGGCATGTGCAGCGCGTGCGGAGCTGATGGCGCAAGCGCCGCGTACCGGCGGGCTGCCGGAAGGCCCTTCGCGGCGATCGGCGCATAGTCATAGCTG
>QHXD01000416.1 GCA_003223895.1 Acidobacteriota bacterium | reverse complement strand
GCGACCTCCTCGAAATCGAAGACGTTGAGAGCCTTGGCCGGGTCAGTAATGAGCTCGGAAGCACTTTGCGGGAGGAAGGCAGAGACTCCACCCAGCATCGCTACATAGGGACTCGCGGCCAGAAACTTGATAAATTCGCGGCGGGCTTCGACAGTGTTTGGGTTCATGATGGTTTGTGATATTAGCGCTTTTGATTCTTGCTGACCAGCAACAACGCCCGCACTGCAGAACTGCGGAACACAAGCTCCCCTCCTAAGTTAGGAGGGGAGTTTGCACGCCTGAACAGTTCCACTACCATACTTAGCCTGCTTCAGGCGATTTATACGTCTGTCCCCGAATTCCCGTTATAATGCCGCCACTAATTCAAAAACCAATTGCCTGACTTCCGGGTGGAGGTATACATGAGAAGATGCCAATTGGCAGCGATAGCGCTGCTGTGTTTCGCTTTATCCACGCTAACGTTCTCTCAAACAAGTAATGCCACGCTGGGCGGTACTGTTTCCGACGCCACGGGCGCCTTAATTCCCGGCGTAGCGATAACGGCCACGAACACCGGAACAGGAATCGTAACTAACGTGTTGACCAATGAGGCCGGCGCCTACCAGTTTGCAAGTCTCCAGACCGGCACCTACACAGTAAGCGCCGCACTGCCGGGGTTTCAGACGCTGACCCGCAGCGGGGTCCAGCTTGGAGTCTCGCAGCAGGTGCGGTTGAACTTCACGTTGCAGGTCGGTTCTGTAGCGACGGCGGTTGAAGTAAGCGTATCGGCCGACACGCTCATCGCGACGTCCTCATCCTCGGTGGGAACAGTGCTTCCCGAATATAAAGTCCGCGACCTTCCCCTGGGTGGCCGCAATGTGATGGACCTGCTGGGAACCACCGGCGGCACAGGTCCAACCGAAGATAACTTCGACGGCTTCTTTGCCGGCGGAAGGCTCAACGCGGTAAATGTCACGCGAGACGGCTTCAACGTCACCGATGGCCGATACAACTATGGCGCCCTGACAAGCACGTATACCAGTCCCGACCTGGTCGAGGAGGTACGCATCATCACGGCGCCGGTCGACGCCGAGATCGGACGCGGATCCGGGCAGGTGCAGATGGTGACACGCTCCGGAACGAACGCGTTCCGCGGCAGCGCGTTCTGGACGAATCGCAACTCCGCGCTCGACGCCAGCAAGTGGTTCAACAACTTTAACGGCGTCCCGAAGGACTACGAGAACCGCAACCAGTTCGGCGCGCGTCTCGGCGGACCGATTATCAAAAACAAGACGTTCTTCTTCGTCCTGGTTGATGAACAGCGATACATCTTCCGCCAGACTTTCGTCGGCAACGTACTGACGCCGCTCGCGCGGCAAGGAATCTTCCGGTTTTTCCCGGGAGCAGACAACCAGAACGCGACTCAACTGAACCCCACTGTCGATCGCAGCGGCAATCCGGTGCGGCCGGCCGCCGCAACAGGCGATCTTCAATCCTTTAGCGTGTTCAATCGCGATCCGTCCCGGCCCGGCTATGATCCAACCGGCTTTATCCAGAACACGCTGCTCTCTCGAATGCCGCAGCCTAACGATTACACGGTCGGCGATGGCCTGAACACGGCAGGCGTTCGGTTTACGCGGCACGTCGATGGCTACGATCTCGCCGGCTCCAATGGAAACGACACCAACCGCGACCAGGTCAACATGCGTCTCGACCACAACTTCAACGCCAGCCACAAGCTCAGTTTCGTCTACACGTGGGAACGGGGCCGAAACATGTCCACGCAGGCCGGCATCACCAATTGGCCGGGTGGCTACAACGGCTCCAACACGAAAGACCCGAGGTTGCTGACGGTCTCCTTCGTGTCCACGCTGTCTCCGACTGTTGTGAACGAAATTCGCGTGGGAAAGAAAACGGATGTGAAAGCCAGTTGGGCGCCGTTTTACCTGGGGAGAGAAAAGGGAGGTAAACAGGATGAGACGGTGGAAACCGGTGAAAAAGGAAAGGAGGCATTTGCCCTGCTTCCCAAAAAGAATGGACTCCCAGTGCAGGTGATCACCACGCTCTTCCCAAGCAACGTCATCGACTGGGCTGCGGGGAGCGGAAGCACGCGGAGCGCAGACAGTCCGCTCTATACCTACGGGGACACGCTCAGCTGGACACAGGGTAAACACGCACTCAAAGCAGGTGCTGAACTCCGTCGAGGTTATTCCAACGCCGGTGGCGACAGGGGTTTCACCCCGCAGGCCCGGCTGGGCGCCGGTGGAGTGCCGGTGCAAAATATCGACAACATCGCCATTCCCGGTCTGAGCGGCAACAACCAGACCACTGCGCGAAATCTGCTCACCGACCTCTCCGGCTCCGTTGCGAGCATCATGCAGGCGTTCGATCTCAGAGATCCAAAGGATCTGGTATTCCGCGGCTATGGCGACGGAGTGAAATTACAGATACGCGACTGGCACGCGAATGACTTCAGTGGGTTCTTCAAAGACTCCTGGAAAGTCCGTCCGGATCTGACGCTGAACCTGGGCATCTCTTACTGGTATTTCGGCGTGCCCTATGAAGGGCATGGTCTCGCCGGAGGTCCGGTCGGCGGGGCTGCGGGGCTATGCGGAATTTCATGCGGCAGTCTGACGACCGTGCAGTTCGTCGGCAAGAACTCGCCGAACCCGCAGAAGCAAATGTGGAACGATGACTGGAACAACCTCGCGCCATCTATTGGCTTTAGCTGGTCGCTTCCGTGGTTTGGAAAGGACAAGACAGTCCTTCGCGCGGGATATGGCTGGACCTATAACGGCAACGCTCTGATCCCCGTCAATGGAAATACCGAACGCATGGGAATTCCCCCGGGCGTGTTCGAGGGTTCTCAGACCGGCGGGATCACCTACACGCAGCCGGGTTATCTCTCGCTGGCGAACATGGCGCTGCCGATACCGCATCAGTTTGCGCCGCTTCAGGCGGTGCCGCTGGATGGGCCGCGGGCTGATGCCATCGCCGCGGCTGTCCCAAATCGGGTGGCGCCATACACTCAAAACTTCAACCTGGAACTTCAGCGGGAGCTTTCGCGAGATCTTACGCTCAGTGTCGGCTATGTGGGGACCAAATCCACGAGGCTTTGGAACGGTGTTCCGCTCAGCGCGGTGGACATTTTCAACAACGGATTTCTCGATGCGTTCAACACGACGCGGGCCGGCGGTAATGCAAAGCTGTTCGATGACATGCTGAGAGGACTCAATATTCCTGGAGCCGGCGTGGTGAACGGGACGACGGTGACCGGATCAGCGGCGCTGCGCGCATACACTTCGACTCGAGGATTTATTGCCAACGGCAACGTCGGTCAGCTCGCGGACTTCCTGAACCGCAACACCAGCATCACGGGCAAGGGCGGCGGTTTCGTTCGAAACAGCGGGATGTTTCCCGAAAATTTCTTTGTGCCCAATCCGCAGTTCAATACCGTGACGCTACATGGGAATTTGAGTAATTCCACGTACCACGCGTTGCAAGCGCAATTGACGAAACGGCTGTCGCGCGGCTTCACGAGTCAGACGTCGTACACGTGGAGCCGCACTCTGGGCGCGAGCGATGGTGACGAAGTGCTGAACTCCCGGGATCCCAGAAACCGCGCGTTGGACAAGACTCTGCTCAATTACCATCGCACTCACAACTTCACCAGCAACGGAACCTATGAGTTGCCGTTCGGACCCGGACGGAGACTTCTTGGGAATGCTCCGGGAATCGTGCAGCGGTTCGTCGAGCGCTGGCAGTTCGGAGGAATCTTCAGTTGGAGTTCCGGAGTGCCTCTGACGATCACGGCGCCTGTCTCAACGATCACTCAGCTCACCACAGGCACTCCTGCTCTTCCGTTTAACACTCCAAATATTGTGGGAGATTTTCCAAAGAACATCGGGAAGGTTACGAAGCTGCCCAACGCCGTCACTTACTTCCCAGGTCTGCAGCAAATCACGGATCCATCAGCGGCAGGTGTCACGTCGCTGAACGGACTCAGCGGTCAATTCAGTAACAAGGCGATCACCGATTCGCAGGGCCACCTTCTTCTGGTGAATCCCACTCCCGGACAAGTGGGCACTCTTGGCTTGATGTGGGTCGAAGGGCCGTCGCGTCTGGGGTTTGATGCGAACCTCGTCAAGCGCGTGAGGATAACGGAAACGAAAGAATTTGAATTCCGGGTTGATGGCATCAACGTATTGAACACTCCGAATTTCGGCTTCAACACGAATCGAGATACACAGAACAACCCGTATCTCATCAATTTGAGCATCAGTTCACCCGACTTCGGACGCTTCACCGATGCGCAGGGGAGCCGAAGATTTACACTGGGTGCTCGTCTGAATTTTTGATCGGATGTATCTATATCAGCCGCGGATTACGCCGATTACGCGCATCGGGCGCAACGGGCGTAATCCCCGGCTAATTTTTACTTACCGCGAATTGTGGACGTATAGAAACGAACACAACAAGCTGCGAATAGAAATAAGGCTCCAGCCAGGCCAAC
>QHXD01000384.1 GCA_003223895.1 Acidobacteriota bacterium | reverse complement strand
TCTTTGAGGTTGAACTTCTTCCTGGCTTCGAGCTGACCGAGCTGTACTATCACCTCCACGTCCCTGTCTTCCACCAGGAGCGGCTCGGTGCGCGGAAACACCAGAAACAAATCCACGGTCTGGGTTCGCTGCTGGAAATCGGCAGCCGCGAGGGCGATTGTCCTCTTGCCGGTCTTCAGCACCGATCGCTGCAACTGCGACGGATTTCGAACCGTGGCAGCCAATCGCTCCGGGAGACACGAGACGACGATCACGTATTCCTTTTATGCCTGACCCAGTGTTCGCTGAGCTTCGGCGCCAGTGATTCCACGGCTGTTCAGGACAGCTTCTTTCATCGGCAGAGCGCTACGCCACGAGATCTTGAGCGTGAGAAAGACTTCGCTTTCTCCTCCACCGTCACTATCGCCGCTACCACCGCCTCGGCCGCCTCGTCCTCGGCCGCCACGGCCGCCGCCCGCCGCGTTAGTTTCCACGTCGGCCGCTGCAGGAGCGCCGCTGCCACGGCCTCGCCCGCCAAGAGCAGAGGCCGGCGCGCGCACGGTCACATCCTTGGCCCAGGGTGAGTCCGTAATCATCTTGCGGACCTCTTCATCCGACCACTGCGTGTACTCTTTCCTGATCCAGAAATCCTGGCCAAGCGCTACGCCCGCGAGACAGAGGAACACGATTTGGAAGCGATACATGCCGCGGATTATGTCATGCAACTGTGGCGGCGGTCTATGACCGCCGGCGGTCACAGAAGGTGACAACGAGTTCGCCGAGTGTATTCCCCTCCTTATGAAGGAGGGGTGGCTGCGCCATCAATAAAATGGTGCGAAGCCACCTTAAGAAGGCGCAGACGGGGTGGTCGCTTTCGCACTAATGTTTCAAACGCACCCGCAAGGTAACTTGTGAGCGACCACCCCGGCCGTGCCATTTCGGAACGGGTTCTTTTCTTAATAGCACGGCCACCCCTCCTTCATAAGGCTGCCCTGTGTACACGCTTGACACCGTGGGTGGTTCTTTGGCATACTACCGCCGATGGTCGTATGCGGCCGGCAGTTTAGCAGTGACATGATTTCGCGTATTCAAACCACAGTGAATGGCGACGCGTTGTTGTCGCGGCGCAAGTTGTCTCGGCAAGTATGCGAGTGGCTGGATTGGCGTTCTCCGAATGGCAGGCTGCAAGAGATGAGTTGCCGCAAGGCTTTGGCCGAGTTGAATCGCCGGAAAGTATTGGTATTGCCGGACCGCAGTGGTGCCTATGGGTTTGAGCGTGCCGGCGAAGGGCGGCTCGATATTGAGATTCCGGAGGTGTCCTGCAGTCTGACGGAGTTGGGCGAGGTAAACGTCTCGCCCATCACAAGCCGATATTGCCGGGACTCGAAGATCGCGCGAGCGCTGTTGAAGCGCTATCACTACCTTGGAAGTGGTTCGTTGCGCGGCGCGCAAATGCGCTACGTAGTCACGAGCGCACGATGGGGTCATCTGGGAGTCTTGACCTTTAGCTCGGGCACTTGGGCGCTTGGGGACCGGGATAAATACATTGGGTGGTGTGAAAACGCACGCCGCGCGAATTTGCAGCAAGTCGTGTGCAATGATCGGTTTTTGATCTTGCCTACAGTCCATGTTCAAAATCTCGCTTCTCATGTTTTGGCATTGACTCTGCTGCGTTTGCCCGAGGACTGGCAACAACGTTACGCGGTGCGTCCGGTACTGGCCGAAACCTTTGTCGATCCCAGCCGGTTTGAAGGAACCTGTTATAAGGCGGCCAACTGGAACAAAGTCGGTCAAACGGCAGGCCGTCGGGATGGCGTTGCCAAAACGATTTTTCTTCATGAACTGTCTTCGCATTGGCGTGAGTGTCTTTGCGCCGAACCGGCGCGCCCGCCCTTGGGCCGAGCATCGTATCCGGAATTGCCGCCGACCTGGGCGCATGAAGAATTCGGTCGCGTGCGATTTTACGATGGCCGTCTCAAACAACGCTTGTATACCATTGCGCAGGATTTCTACGGCTGTCCTCAGGGCTCGATCCCGGAGGCCTGCGGTGCGAAGAGCCGCACGATGGGTGCTTACCGCTTTTTCCAAAACACCAAGGTGACGATGGACGTTCTGCTGACTGCCCATGCCGAAGCCACGATCGAGCGGATCAGCCAGCACCCGATCGTGCTTGCGCCACAAGACACCACGACCCTGATTTACACCACACATCCGATGACCGAAGGCTTGGGGCCGATCGGTAGTAAGACGGATCGGGCCATCGGACTTTTGCTGCACGACACGATGGCGTTTAGCGAAGAGGGTACTCCGCTGGGTGTTTTGGATGCCCAATGCTGGGCGCGAGACCCCAAGGATCGAGGGAAACGGGAACGCCGCAAGAACCTGCCCATCGAGCAGAAAGAAAGCCGGAAATGGCTGCGCAGTTTCCGTAAAGTGGCCGAAGTTCAGAAAGCGTGCCCGAACACGAAGTTGATCAGCATTGGGGATCGCGAATCCGACATCTACGAACTGTTTCTGGAGGCGCGCCGCGATCCAGCCGGTCCCGGACTGCTGGTCCGCATGAACCGGTCGGCCCGGCGTAAAGTCGGCGGCATCCCCTTGTGGGACTTTATGGCCGGCCGACAAGTAGACGGAACGCTTTCCTTGCATGTCCTGCGCAGCGGTGAGTGCAAGGCACGTGACACGACCCTGGACGTACGCTTCGCGCAGCTCGAATTGAAGCCACCAAAACGCTTGAAAGGCTCCGAGTCCATTCCAGCCTGCGCAGTATATGTGCGCGAACAATCCCAGCACGTCATCGGCAACGACCCCATTGAATGGATGCTGATGACCACTGTCGAGACCGCCACCTTTCAACACGCCCAACAGCGCGTGCAATGGTACGCCAAGCGTTGGGGCATCGAGGTCTATCACCGCACGCTCAAAAGCGGCTGCAGGATACAGGATCGTCAGTTGGGCTCCGCCCATGGCCTGTCCGCCTGCCTCGGCGTCGATATGGTTGTCGCTTGGCGTGTTTATCATCTGGCCATGCTTGGCCGGGAGACCCCCGACCTGCCTTGCACTGTCTTCTTTACAGACGACGAGTGGAAGGCCCTCTGCTGCTACGCAACGAAAAACAAAGTCCCACCTCAGGAGCCGCCCACACTCGGTCAAGCCATGCGCATGGTCGGAATCATCGGCGGTCACTTGGGACGAAACAGCGACGGTCATCCCGGCACTGAAGTTCTCTGGCGCGGTCTCCAACGACTCGATACCGCCGTCGAAATGTATGTCATATTCACTAGCGGACCAGCACCACCCTCCTTCAAATCCCGCCCTTGACCCACGGTGTCAAGCGGTAGTAAAGGGCAGCTAACTTAGGAGGGGTGGCCGCGCATCAATAAATATCGCGAAGCTACGTTTGTTGGCGCGGCCGGGGTGGTTCCTTTGAGCCGTTTCCATGTGCGTTCAGGAACCACCCCGTCTGCGCCGTTTCGGAACGGGACCTTTTTCTTAATGGCGCAGCCACCCCTCCTAACTTAGGAGGGGAGTTTCAAAACCGCTCAGTTCTGGCTCGTCGCCGCCGGGATCGGCATTTTCCCATCCAGCACGAATGTGTAAAGCCTGGGCAAAACAGGAGGCGCAGGGGGCTGTGCCGGTGCCGCGGCGTTTGCGCCTCCGCCACCTCCACCCCGGGGAGGAA
>QHXD01000383.1 GCA_003223895.1 Acidobacteriota bacterium | reverse complement strand
ATGGCGACTGATGCTCCCGGCACGGCTGCACCTGTTTGATCGGCTGCTGTTCCGGAAATGGTTCCCGTGTCGAGTTGCGCAAATGCGAGCGACACGAAAAGGATTAGAAGAAACACACTTGAAACGACCGACTTGCTGTTCACCATACGTCCTCCACGCCGGAAAAAAGTTATCGGCATCCCCTAGATTTGTCTGGCTGTTTTAAAGTGCGCCAATACTATACGATCGCGATCTCTGCTGCGAGAATTTTTGGAGAACGCCTTGCTCAAATGTCGTCTCCCGAACACTCAGTCTTCAGAGATTTTTGGGACGTGCTGTATTGATTTTCCCTGCATTGCATTTCGATTCGCCTTTGAGTGTTGTAGCAGCGGTCTATGACCGCCGGTATTTCGTTGATTCCTGGAAACCGGCGCTCATATGCCTACCGGGACTTTATCGGATTCGAGGTTTCGAAGCCGTTGCTAGATCCGTGCGACTGCTCTCAGGAATCCGCTTAAGAGCCGCTGCAGACTCGTCCGCACAATAGCATTCATTCACTCCACGTTCGAAGTTGACATTGGAATTGACCGGCAGTACGTTGTAGCCACTTTTTCCACTGTTCCAAGTTGATCGGCGGATTCACCGGAGGATTCAATTGAAAATTGTTCCTCCAGCTGAAACTCCTCCGCTTCTACACGCACTTTTCGATGCGGTGCAGCGGAAAATTTCACGGGAGGAGTTCTATGACGAAAAAACACATTCTGATGGGAGCGCTCGTGTTGCTGTTACCGGTCACACTACTGGCTCAGACCAATGCAACAGTGGGCGGGACAGTCGGCGATGCGGCGGGAGCGGTGATTCCAGGCGTAGAGGTGACTGCAAGGAACGTCAACACGGGGATCGTGTCCAATCAACTGACGAATGAGACCGGGACTTACAACTTTGCCAGTCTTCAACCTGGAACCTATACGTTCAGCGCCTCGCTGCCGGGCTTTCAAACGCAGACGTTCCAGAACGTGACGCTCAGCCAGACCCAGCAGGTGCGATTGAATTTCACGCTGGAAGTGGCTGGAAGCAGGCAGACCGTGGAGGTGGTCACGGACGCCAATGTGACTTTGGCCACGACGACCGCCTCGGTCGGCGATGTGCTTCCCGAAATCGAAGTTCGAAACCTGCCGCTGGCCGTCCGCGACGTGCTTCAACTGATCTCGTCGACACCCGGCACCGGCCCCGAGCGAAGCTTCGCCGGCCAGGGGATCCGCGCGGTGAACTTCAGCCGGGACGGCGTTGTCGTGAACGATACGCGGTATGGCGTCGGTACCGACTTCCAGGGTCAGAATGCCACATTCGTCAGTTCCGACCTGGTGGAAGAAGTGCAGGTTGTGACCGCTGCGGCCGATGCGGAAGCAGCGAACGGTTCCGCGCAGGTCCGGCTGCAGACCCGATCGGGAACCAACCAATACCACGGCGCCCTGTTCTACGCGAACAACAACTCGTCTTTGAATGCGAACGACTGGTTCAATAACCTCAAGGGCGCGCAGAAGTCCTATTTGAACCGGACACAGTACGGCGGGCGCCTGGGCGGTCCGATTATCAAGAACAAGGCTTTCTTTTTCGTGCTCATCGACAACCAGCAGTATCTGGCAAAGCAGACCAACACATCGATCGTGTTTACCGATCTGGCGCGCCAGGGGATTTTCCGGTACTCGCCGGGACGGCGGAACGCCAACGCTCAAGCGGCGTCGCCTTCCGTCGATTACAATGGCAATCCTTTGTCTCCGGTTACCAGTTTCAACCTGTTCACCGACGTCAGGGATCCGTTCCGTACGAGTATGACGACAGTTCCTTACTGGCGAGACATCCTCACCAAGCACATGCCTCAGCCAAATGACTTCACCATTGGTGATGGGCTAAACACCGCCGGTATTCGCTGGCTACAACGCTTTGATGGCCTGAACGGAGGCAACAGTGTCGGCAACGACAACAACAGGAAACAACTGAACGCGCGTGTGGATTACCAGCTGTCCAAAAACAACAAGGTTTCGTTCTCGATGAGCCGGGAAAAAGACGACTCCATACAGACCAGGATATGGCCGACGGGAATTAACGGTACATCGGCCTACTACCCGCACGTCTATACCACGCAGTGGACCTCGGTCATTTCAGCGGCTGTGCTGAATGAATTCCGTATTGGCCGGATCCAGAGCGGATTCCACCAGCGCTCGCCATTCCAGCTGGGGTGCTGCAGCGGCTCGAGCTCTACGGACCGCTCCCCGGAAGCGCAGAAGCTGATGGACACGTTGCCGCAGATCAATGGTTTCCCGATGTATGTCACGACCGCCGCTACGAATGCGGGCTTCGCCCTGCGCAATACATTGGACCCCGCCGTCTACGTCAGCGAGGGGTTCGCCACGACGCGGGGCAACTACAACCCCTCATGGCAGATTGGCGACACTCTCAGCTGGATCCGCGGCAAACATGCGTTCAAAGTAGGTGGTGAATTCCTGCTCTACTGGTCCAACGGTTGGAATACCACGGTCGAACAATTTCCCAAGGCAGTGCTCGGCGATGGCCCGACGCCGGCCTCGATTACCAGCGCCCGCTTTCCGGGATTGGACGCCAATGATGGCACGACAGCCAGAGAGATCCTGAATGATCTGGCGGGTTCGATCCGGGGTTTTACCCAGGGCTATATCATCAACAAATCGGATCAGACCAACTGGCTCGACTTTAAGACGGAATCCCGCCGGTTCCGGCGGCTCTCGCAGAACGACTGGTCGGCGTACTTCAAGGACACCTGGAACGCCACGGCCAACCTGACCCTGAACCTCGGGCTGCGGTACGACAAGTTCGGCGTGTTGTATGAAGCCAATGGCATCCTTCCGAATGCTGTGGGCGGGCAGGCAGGAGCGTTCGGGATATCCGGGACCGACTATGGCGCCCTGTGGAACCCCAATGCGGCGGCCGGTAAGATAACCGAGATCGAACTGGTCGGCAACCACTCGCCTCACCCGAAGCCGTTCTATCCGAATGATTGGAACAACTTCGCGCCCGCCGTCGGTTTCAGTTACAAGATACCGGGGCTCGGCCGCACGACAGTTGTACGCGGCGGTTACGGCGTCAATTACGCAGGCAAACCCATCTTCCTGGATTACGAGCTGGCATTTCTGAACACGCCGGGATCCGTGGATCGCGAAGCCCAACAGGTGTCGAACCTCGGCGTCAACTACATGAATCTGGAGACGGCCATCTCGAAGGGCGTTCTGCCCCTCACGCCGGGCTTTCAGCCGAATCCGGCCGGTTCGATAACCGTCCCCCTGACCGACCGGAGCCAGTTCATCTATTTCATGGGCGCCGAGCGGCGGACGCCCTATGTACAGACCTTCAACCTGTCGCTGCAGCGCGAATTGATGCCGCGGATGACATTGGAAGTTTCCTACGTCGGCACCAAAGGGACGAAGCTGTATCACGATTTGGAGCTGAACGAGACCAACATCTTCGAGAATCAGTTTCTGGAAGCGTTCAACATAACGCGCGCCGGAGGAAATGCGCCGTTATTCGACCGGATGCTGAGGAATCTGAACGTGCCGGGTGCCGGCGTCGTCAATGGCACGACGCTGACGGGCTCACAAGCGATGCGGCTGTATACCAGCACCAGGAACTTCATAGCCGACGGAAACGTGGGAGCCCTGGCCGACTTCTTCAATCGCAGTTCGAACATCACGGGAGTGCCGGGAGGGTTCTTGCGGAATGGCGGCTTGCCGGAAAACTTCTTTGTGGTGAACCCGCAGTTCCGCGGCGTCGAGTTGTGGCTGGCCGACGCGAACTCGACCTACCATTCGATGCAGGCGCAAATCCGCCAACAATTCTCCCGCGGTTTTTCGGGCCAGTTCACTTATATCTGGTCCAAGGCCCTGGGCGACGGCATCAACTCGGCTATCCGAGACCAGACTTTGTTGCTGGATCCGCGAAACCGGTCGCGCAACAAAAGCCGGCTGAGTTTCGACCGTACGCAGACCGTCAACGCCCACGGCACGTGGGAGCTTCCGTTTGGCCCGGGCAAGACGTTTCTGGCCGGAGCACCGGCTTTTGTGCACCGGGCAGTGGAAGGCTGGCAACTGTCGTCGATCATTACCTTCGTCTCGGGCGATCCACTGAACCTGACCAGCTCCGTCCTCACCATGGGCAATACCCGGATCCAGAGCGTTCCGGATGCGGTGGGTCCCATTTCCAAGGATCTGGGCAAAGTCGAGAAAGGGAATGGTTTCGTCCAGTACTTCCCAGGTATTTCATCAGCAGCGGCCCCCCTGCCGGACCTT
>QHXD01000382.1:16400-18705 GCA_003223895.1 Acidobacteriota bacterium | reverse complement strand
ATGCAGTTCGATGTCGCTCCGCTATCGTCCGATGCCCGCACGATTCGAAACTTCTCGGCTCCGGCCTTCAGGACTGGTCCTGCAGGCGCCCCCGGCGCACCGCGGGCACCGCCGCCTCCGCCGAAATTGTAGACTCCGGAAAGATCAGGCTTGCCGTCCAGAGTGCGCACCCCCGGTTTGCTGGCGGCGTCAGGGGTCACCACTCGTGGAACGGTTCCCGCGACATTGACGGTAACCGTTTTGGTGAGCACCTGATTGTTTGGTCCGCGGACCATGAGTGTATACGCGGTCGTCGCGGCCGGCGTCAGCTGGCGGCTGCCCCGTGCATTCACGCGCCCCAGGTCCGGCTCAATCGTCACACCGGCAGGATTCTCGGTGTACCAAACCAGAGAGAACGACTGGCCCGGACGAATCGATGCGGGGTCGGCTGTGAAGCTGACGATCCGCGCCGGTATGTCCCTGGCCTTCCCATATGCCGATCCTTCAAAACCCGCAGGAACCGCTCCCGGTGCTGCAGGAGTCTGCGGGGCCTTGGACTGCGGAGGAGCCTGCGCCAAAGTGACAGCCCCAACGAACACTGCAAGAACCAAGGAACTCAGGAATGACTTCATACGCAGCTCCTTTCTAGGACTTCATCATTCGGCCATCGCCCAGCTTCATGTACGAGCTGATCATGGAAGGCGCTCCGCTCTTGGCTGCTCCACCGGTGCACGAGATCACATCTCCTGCTTTCAAGGTGTTGCGAGTCCAACCGTAGCCCCTCAGATGGTTCAGGCTCATCATCTCAACTTCCCATTCGATGAGATTGCCTTTCTCATCCTTGACCTCGAGGAAAACGAACGCGTGCGGATTCGTCCATTCAAACCGCTTTACTGTTCCCGTTACCGTAACGGGCGTGGCCATGTTGTACATGGCCGTCGAATGATGTGCGAGGGCCGGGGCGACCATCAGCGCCGAGCCCAGCGTGAAACCAATTGCCGATATGAAGAGTACGCGTCGCAAAACCATTCAAATCCTCCTTCAGAAATTAAACCGCAACTGCGCCTGAAATTCACGATGCGCGTTGCTCTTTGCAAAGGGACCAGTGAAGAGACCAAAGTTAGTGTCGTTGATATTCATGTTGAGAAGAGATGCGCCGGTAGTCATCAGTTGCGGCTCGGGATGATTCAATACATTCGTCGCATCCATACGGACCTGCACACTCTTTGATTCACTGATCTTAATCGATTTGGCCAGGCTTGCGTCAAAGCGCCAGCGCCCGGGTCCAATTACGGCGCGTTGTCCGAGCGTGCCGCGTGTTCCTGGGAGAGGATTTTGAAGAAGGACCTGGCCGGTCTTGGCATCGGCAATGGCGCTGAGAGTGCATGCACTCCGGAGACTCTGCGCTGTCGTCACGCTGGCGCATTGCGGATCCGTGACCTGCTTGATGGCGTCCCGTGAAAAGTAGCTTCCATTGGGTCCGCCGGGAAATTCCGTTTTGCCGGACCTGGTGTCGAACGGCCCAACGATATCCGGAGTTCCGTTGTTGTAGAGTTGATTGACGCCGACAGGGTTCACAAATGTGGAAATGCTCAATGGCTGGCCTGTATTCAGGTTCACGATCCAGCTCGTCTGCCAGCCCTCGACGATCCGGGCCAGCGTACCAGAACTGTTACCAAGCAGCTTCTGGCCTGGTCCGAACGGCAGCGCGAACGTTCCGTTGGTCCGGAAGTCGTGCGTGCGGCTGTCGGGCATGAGCGTGTAGTCGGGCCTCCGATCGACAGGATTCGTAAAACTTGCTCCCAGCAGACCAATGATGGCGTTGATGCCCAGGTTTTTGCTCCACGTATATGTCGACTGCCACGTGATGCCCCGAGTTGGCCGCATCGTCACCTGCGCGTTCAGCGAGTGGTAATTGTTGCTGGCATTGTTCGTGATGAAGTTGATCGTAGAGAACTGGGGATTGGTAACAATGAAGTTCTCAGGGAAGCCGTTGAATCGCAGCACTGCACCATTGACGCCGGCCGGAATTGGGGGCAACGTGGGATTGAAGGCAGTGCTGTAGTTCAACACGTTCAGAATGCTGGCAACGTTCGCGTAGTTCCCGTTGGCGAGGTTGCTTTGCAGATTGCCCGTGACACCGGTGGCCGTTGCCGTCGATGCGCGCAGGTGCATTCCCGCGGTTTGCTGTGTACCACTGAAATTCGTTCCCACGGGCCCAAATCCGTTGCCGGCAATGTTGATGCCGCTGAGCATCTGGGTCAACAACGCGGATTCGCCGCCATTTCGGACCGCATCGAAAGCTTCCTTCAATCCGTTGTACAGG
>QHXD01000382.1:12671-16351 GCA_003223895.1 Acidobacteriota bacterium | reverse complement strand
CGATTGTCGTGTTGGATCCAACGCTTCTTGTGATTGCCAGCGTGAGGTTCTGCGCGTATGGAACGACAAGGCCCGGATCCGGAACATAGAGACTCTGATCCCGGGCCGTAAGCGGAAGGGTCTCCATCGGTTTGGTCAAAACGGGCAGCGGGACCACCGAGCGCAGCTTTGTGAGATCGAGGTAAGCATTGGCTCCGCTGTCGCCAATATAGGTCGCGTTGTAGATACTGCCAGGTACGTTCTGTTCCTGAAATAGATTGTTGAATGACTCACCAATCTGGTACGTCACCTGATATCCGCCGCGTACCGTTGTTTTTCCGGCCCCAAACCACGGAACCTGCCAGGCGAACCCAACGGCAGGACCAAAATTGTTCCGATCGTTCGGATACCAGGGGATGCCGGGATTCGGAGAGTTCTTCCCAACAAACTGCATTTTCGTTATCTCGCCGCGTACGCCAGGTTTCATCCAGTCGGAGAAACTTTTTCCGGAGATTCCGAAAATCGCGTTGCCTCCTCCGACGGGAAGCGGCATCAAGCCGTTGGACTCATACGGGGACCCGTAGAAGTCGTAACGGATACCGAGGTTGAGGGTGAGGCTGTTCATCGCCTTCCAATCGTCTTTGAAGAAGAAGCTGAACTCATTCTCGTGGTAGTCACGAATCCGGGACGGGAACGTGCGGTAATCTTCAAATCCGTCCAACTTCGTTGGGTTTTGCATGTAATAAGCCTGGGTGATCGAGCCGAGAGACCCGGCGAGAAAACTCAGGAGTTGCCGCATTCTCTGGTTGTTTCCCGCGTTGGCAGTACCTGCCAAACCCGTCATGTTGGTAGTGCTGATCGCTGCCGTCGATATCGCAGCGAGTGGGGCGTCACCTCCCAGAGCGCGCGGGACGGCAGTGATACCGACACCGGTATCCGAGGCCCAGGAATGCTGGCGCCGCATTTCACCGCCGAACTTGAATGCGTGCGTACCTCTCGTCCAGCTGAGTGTGTCGCCGTATGTCCACATCGAGGTGATGTCCTGATAACTGCTTGTCGTGCCACTACCGAGTGGCTAGCCGAAGTTGACCTGGCCGTTGGCCTGTCCCAATCCGACCCACACCGGGATTCCGGCGACATTGGGATAGAACGCCTTCGATGCGTCAGCGAACTCGGGATCGTACAGCGGGTTGAACGTGTTCCCCGAGGTGCGGCGCATTCCAGCACGAACCTCGTTGACGAGGGTCGGCGACAGAGTGGATACGAAATTGAATGCCAGGTGCTGCGGCCTTCGGAAAGTGCTGCCGCCAAACGTGTTCGGCCAGGTCATCAGATTGGCTCCGCCATCATCCCTTTCATACGTGTAGGTCACAGCCAGCTTGTTTGCCGCATTGAAGTTGTGATCCAGCTTGCCGTTGGCCTGCTTACGGTCGATCCCGCCGAAAAGCCCCGTGTCGGAAAATCCGAACAGATTTTCATTACCGCCGCGCTCCCGCCGGACCCAACGATTACCCGCCGTATTCAGGCCGTCACCGACTTCGTAGTTATTCGATGGCGGCATCACGCCGAGGAGCTTTGTAACAAATCCCGTTGAATCGACGGCGCGCCGGTTTGCGTCCCAGGGAGCACCCTGGACAACGGCGTCGGAGCAATCCGGCCGGGTCGGAGTGTTCTGCAAGGCACCGAACACACTCGCGTATCGCAGAGTGCCTGTGTATGGTGTGCCGTCCGGATTCGAGGCCGGGCGCAGCGGCTGGCCCCCGTTATCGACGACTGCGATGGTCGGCGTCGCGCCGAGGCTCGTCGCTTGAATGGCGTTGCCGTTGTTCCATGTATCAAAGTACCGGAAAATGCCGTTTCGCGCGCAGGGGGTCAACACGATGACGTTTTGAAGGGTGCGCCTGTTGTTGATCAGGCCATCCCACAATCCGAAGAAAAACGTTTTGTGCTTGACGATGGGCCCGCCGGCGCTAACCGAGTACTCGTTCCGATTATTCCAGTCCGTAGGGATGGCTTTCCTCCAGCGCGCTGTTCCGGATGGACCACACGGCGGCGCCTCTTAGCTGGTTGGTTCCCGATCGTGTCTGAACGATCATCTGCCCGTTACCGCGTCCCATCTCGGCATCGACCGGCGCCACGATCAGCCGGAGTTCACCGATCAGGTCGGGATTCATCAGAGTGGATGTTTGAATGCCGGCCTGCATGTATCTGGCCGAAGCGCTGGAATCGATGCCGTCCCGCTGAACATTCACGTTGTAGTTGGACATACCGGCAAAGGTTCCCGTCACACCGTTGTCGTCCAGGCGCGCGCCAGACATCACTGCGATCAGGGACAAGACGTTATTGCCGACGAGAGGAAGGTCCTGCGCTTTTTGCCCGGAAAGCACTTCGCCAATGGATGCGCTCGATGTCGCCAACAGCGTGTCCACGGCTACCGAGACTTCGACTGCAGTGCCCACGCTGGCAATGCCCAACGGGAAGTTCAACCGGACCGTCTGCGCGTTCCCAAGTGTGATGTCATAGCTTTTTGTCTGAAAGCCGGGCAGCTCCGCAGTCACTTTGTAGGGCCCGGGCAGCAAACTGACAAAGTTATAAGCGCCCGCTTCGTTGGTCAGGACGGTGGTGACGACTCCAGTCGCGGTGTTCGTCGCCGTGACGGTCACGCCGGGTAATACCGCGCGTGTAGGATCCTCGATTGTTCCACTTACTGTGGCGTTGCTGATTTGACCGAACGCCGGGATAGATAAAGCAAGAGACAGTGCCAGTGTCAGGGCGACCGATACTCGAAGCATGATTTCCTCCCCGTAAAGTGTTGCGTTAGTGGAGGCATTAGTACATTGCGCCTCTAGTCGTGTCAAGCAGAGAGGCCGATTACAGCCGCCCCTGAAAAGGCAGAACCGTTTAAATTAGCGAAAATCTTCTGGAATGCACGTAGCCGTGGGCTTTACGCCCGCGTCCAAGTACCTTCAGAAGAATTCTTTGATTGTGTTTGAACGCGGGCGTAAAGCCCACGGCTACGAATCCGCTGTGGACAGCTGCAAAAACTCAAGTTGGCGACCCGCAATGCCTCCTGTTAACCTCTTGCGATTGTATGGATGTTAATGAATTGATGACCGGCGCGGAGTACCTGGACAGTCTTCGCGATTCAAGGGCAGTCTATCTCTATGGCGAAAGGATCGCCGATGTGACTGCGCACCCGGCGTTCCGCAACTCGGCGCGCTCGATCGCACGGCTTTACGATTCGCTGCACGATCCTGCCGTCCGCGATCTGTTGACGATGGTCGACCGCTTCGGCATTCGAACACACCGGTTTTTTACGCCCAGCTATTCGGTTGCGGAACTGCTCGCGGCGCGCGACGCGATCGCTCATTGGGCCCGTCTCACTTACGGTTTCATGGGCCGCACGCCGGATTACAAAGCATCTTTCATGGCGACGCTTGGAGCCAACCCGGAGTTCTACACGCCGTATGAAGAAAACGCCCGGAGGTGGTACCGCCGATATGCATCAAAGGCGATGTACCTGAACCACGTTCTGATCAACCCGCCGGTGGATCGCATGAAGCCGGTGCACGAGATTGCCGACGTTTTCCTGCACGTGGTGCGCGAAACCGATTCCGGCGCCATCGTCAGCGGCGCGAAAATGCTCGCGACGGGATCCGCGCTTACGCATGCAACGTTCGTTGCGCACAACAGCGCCACCA
>QHXD01000382.1:10909-12641 GCA_003223895.1 Acidobacteriota bacterium | reverse complement strand
CGCCCCGATGGACACGCCGGGCACGCGCCTGCTCTGCCGGCCCTCGTACGAGCAGAACGCGCACAGTCCCTTCGACCATCCGCTCTCGAGCCGGTTCGATGAGAACGATGCGGTGCTGATCTTCGACGAGGCGCTTGTCCCGTGGGAGAACTTCCTCGTGTACCGCGACGTTGAGCGCGCCAACTCGTTCTATCCGGCATCGGGGTTTTTCAATCGATTCAATCTGCAGTCGGCCACGCGACTCGCTGTGAAACTCGACTTCATGACCGGCCTGCTCGCGCGCGGCCTCGCGTACAACGGAACGGATGGATTCCGTGGCGTCCAGGCGGCGCTTGGTGAAGTAGTGGCCTGGCGCACGCTGATGTGGGCCATGACAATGGCCATGGTCTCCGATCCGCAAGCCGGCCCCGGCGGTTCCGTCATACCGCGAATCGAGTACGCAGCCACAATGCGCATCTTCGCGACATCGGCGTGGCCGGCGGTAAAAAATATCTTCGAAAACGTGCTCGGCGGAGCGCCGCTGGTGGCTCCTTCGGGCCGCGAAGATCTTGCCAACCCCGAGCTGCGCCCGCTTATCGATCGCTACTACCGCGGTACTGGAGCGACCGCCCAGGAGCGAATCAAGCTGTTCAAGCTGGTCTGGGATGCCATCGGCACGGAATTCGGAGGCCGCCATGAGCTCTACGAACGCAACTACGCCGGGAACCCCGAGCAGATCCGTGTCGACGCCGTGAACTTTGCGCGGCGCAGTGGCGTGCTCGATCAATGCGTCCAGCTCGTCGAGCAGTGCCTCGCCGATTACGACCTTGATGGTTGGAAGAACGACACCTGGAGATGAGAAACAGGGTCGTGGCCGCGAATTACGCCAATGACGCGAATGGGGCGCAAACAAGTTGTTTGATACGCCCATTCGCGTCATTGGCGTAATTCGCGGCCACGACCCCGTTTCTCGCTAGGCCCCCATTTTTGACGCCAGGTCGAGCATGCTCGTCGAGACCACGTCGAAATCTCCCGGATTGGCTTTGTCAGCCTGACGCGTGGGACCGTATTCATTGGGCCGGTAGATGAAACCCGTGCGCAGCCCGAGCTCGCGCGCGGCCCTCAGATCGCCCATGTGCGCTGCCACCATCATGACCTCCGGCACCTTCACCCCCAGGAAATCCGCGGCAGAAAGGTAAACTTCGCGATCGGGCTTGTAGTGCCGGGCCAGCTCCGCTCCGAGGATAGCGTCCCACGGCAAACCGGAGTTCTTGGCCATGTTGGTCAGGAGGGCGACATTGCCATTGGAAAGGGGCGCGATCAGATATTTCTTCTTCAGCCTGGTGAGGCCGGCCACGGAATCCGGCCACGGCTTCAAGCGGTGCCAGACGTGATTCCAGTGATCCTTCTCCGCTTCAGTCAGGCCTTCAATATGAAATTCCTTGAGCAAATCCTCGAGCAGAGCACGGTGCAGATCATCGAGTTTGGTCCACGGAAGCTGACCTTTACGAACTTTGTCCATCGACGGCGCGTAGCCGGCACGCCAGCGATCGGCAAATCGCGCCCAGTCGATTTGAAGGCCCCTGGCTTTGCCCCAGGCTTCGCCTTCCTGAGTGATGGAACCGCGCCAGTCCACGACCGTCCCGAACGTATCGAAGACGAGCGCCTTCACGCCTGCGAGTGATGTGTTTTCCACGGGTCTGGTCTCCTGTGATCTGTTCGCCTGAATCAAGACAACCGCTCCAACACCCTG
>QHXD01000382.1:10342-10860 GCA_003223895.1 Acidobacteriota bacterium | reverse complement strand
ATACGCCGTTCGATCTGGAGTTGAAAGCAAAAGTGTACTAAGATCCCGGCCGCTTTTGGAGGAATCGGGAGTGAGGCTTGGCACAGACCGTATCCTGACCACGCATGTCGGCAGTCTGCCTCGCAGTCAGGCCGTAGTGGATCTGCTATTCAGACGCGAACAGAGTGAGCCCTATGATCCGGCAGAATTCGATCGCGTGATGGCCAATGCAGTGACCGATACGGTACGCAAGCAAGTGGCGATCGGCATCGACGTGGTCAGCGATGGAGAGACATCCAAGATCGGCTATGCGACATATATAAAGGACCGCCTGAGCGGCTTCGACGGCGACAACCCTCGCCAGATCGCGCTCGACCTGCAGGACTATCCGGATTTCCGCGCCCGCATGGCGGTCTTCGCCGGCAAGCAGACATTCAAGCGTCAGTCCTGCGTCGGCCCCATCAAGTTTGTGGGCCGCGCGGATCTCGACAAGGATATCGCCCATCTGCGAGCGGCTGCGTCCCAATGCGGCGCCGGGG
>QHXD01000382.1:6701-10193 GCA_003223895.1 Acidobacteriota bacterium | reverse complement strand
GAGTACGAAGCGATTGTGAACGCCGGGCTGGTGCTTCAGCTCGATTGCCCGGACCTGGCAATGGCCCGCCATACAGGATTCCAGGATCTGACCGAGGCCGAATTCCTGAAGCGCGCGGAACATCAGGTCGAGGTCATGAACCACGCCCTCCGCAACATTCCCGCGCAGTCGCTGCGAATGCACATCTGCTGGGGCAACTACGAAGGTCCGCACGACCACGACATTCCGCTCGAGACGATCATGGGCATCATCCTCAAAGCCAAACCCGCGGCCATCCAGTTCGAGGCGTCCAACCCGCGGCACGCGCATGAATGGATCGTATGGAAGAACGCGCGGATCCCGGAGGATAAGGTCCTGGTACCCGGAGTCATCACCTCGACTTCGAACTATGTCGAACACTCCGAGCTCGTCGCGCAGCGCATTTGCCAGTTCGCGAGCATCGTGGGCCGCGAGCGTGTCGTCGCCGGGACGGATTGCGGGTTCGGCACGTTCGCCGGGATCGGAAAAATGGATCCTGAAATTTCCTTCAAGAAGCTGGAAGCGCTCGTACAAGGTGCGGCACTCGCTTCCACAAGGCTATGGCGGCCATGACAACCTCGCTTACAGAAATGGAAATCCTTGCCATCGAACGCGCTTGTGAGCGGCTCGTGCTGGACTGGGTGGACCTGAACGACCGGCAGGATTACGAGTCGCTTGCCGCGCTTTTCGCGGCCGACGGGACGATGATCCGTCCAAACGGTGATCCGCTCGCCGGCCGTGCCGCAATCCTGAAATCCTACCAGTCTCGCCCGGCCGGAAGAATCACCAGGCACATCTGTACGAACATCCGGATCACGGTAGAATCCCGCGACCGGGCACGCGGCCTGAGTTACGCCGTCGTCTACTCCGCGAATGCCGGCGAGCCCGCCGAGGGCCATTTCGGCATCAAAGCAGAGCCGCGCCGACTGATCGGTGAATTCGACGACGAATTCGTTCGGACGCTCGAAGGCTGGCGGTTTTCCACGCGCCGAGCCCGATTCGTGATGCACACGTGAACTAGCGCGGGCTGAAGCCCGCGACTACATTTTGGAATCACGCGGGTCGCCAATGTAGTCGCGGGCTTTAGCCCGCGTTCCCATTACCTGGGAAAATCCGGTTTCGTTTCGTGGAGGATTTCGAGAAGCGCTGTGCGGTCGGTGCCGGACAGATAGGCAAAATCAGGGCTCTTGTCTTCCCCGCTCAGGACTTCTCGCAGCCTGCGGTAGACATAGGCTTTGATCCCCTCCGGCATTTCATTGAAGGGCTTGCTGTAAATAAGGTAACTCAGCGGATAACGGAACAATCTGGTCTTGAGATCCAGATCCCGCAGGGATCGCCCGTGGCTGTCGCGCGGGCCCTGACCGGCGAATTCGGCGGCGAAGTTCGACGTGCCCCGGATCGGCGCCGTCAACGGCGGAGCGCCGGCGAAAAGCATCGCCTTGACAAGCGGCTCACCCACGTCTCGCGGAGCGGCCCCGGCCTTTCCGCTCGCGAAAGCGATCAGGTTGTGCACCTCGGCCTGATGTGCGAGCACCATCAGCGCAACGATGTCGCTGTGTGGGCTTAAATACTTCGTGGTGTCGAAACGGGATTTCAAATCGGTGACGTTGGAGGAGCGGGAAAAGTCGATCGCCGGAAGGTTGCCGAACGCCGATGCGGGCGTTTTGACCGTGATGTTTCCGAGATGCTTCTGATTGCCGTGCGTACCGGTAACGTACCACCCACCCCAGCGCTCACTGAACGGACTCTCGTCGGTTGTGGGGATCGGGAACGCGCCTTCGACGTTGCCGGTGGCATCCGGCAACACCGACGAGAACAGAAGACGCGGCACAAACCTGGGGACGGCCTCGGTGTGGTAGTGGCACACCGAACACTCGTGACCGGCTGATCGCTCGAACAGCGGCTTTCCGTCATCCTCCTGAGCAATAACATAAAAAGCGGACCCTGCCCGGGGATCGACAGACATGATTTCAATGAGGACACCTTCCGGCACCCAGGCCACATACACATCATCGTTGAAATACATGGCGCGTGGTGTCGCGGGCGAAATGCGCTCGGTTTGAAGGCTGGTTTTGGAAAACACCAGGGTCTGCGACGAGATAGGAATTTTCAGATTCTTCAGGATCGAGCTGAGGTAACCGTGCTGCGGATCAAACTCCAGCTTGATAGCGCCGGCCTTGATCTTCTGCTGCAGCTCTGCGACGGGATCGGACGCAAATCCTGCGGCCGTCATCGTGAGAAGAAAAATGCCTGCAAAAAAGCCACGTAGCATCATTTGCAGGAGTGTATCGCAGGACGGGAATCACCACAAAAAGACAAACGAACAAACAGACGATTGCGCGTTGACAGATACGCATGCTTGTGCAAAATAGGGGCACTTAACTGCAGATCGCTGAGCGGGGCCGAGATGGCGGAGCCCGCCTGACCCGAACTGCGCGTAATCGCCTGGGGGCGGAAGGGGCGTTACGAAGGATTCGAATTCCAAACCATCAACTCATCGACAGAATCGGATTGAATGAATCTTGGAGGCGTGTGTAATGGCGGCGGCCGGTAAGAATAGGTTTGCGTTGAATCTGCGGGCAGGTGAGATTGTTGAAATCCGATCCAAAGAGGAAATCCTTGCCACTTTGGATGAAAAAGGCCGGCTGGATGGACTTCCGTTCATGCCGGAGATGCTCAAGTATTGCGGAAAGCAGGTCCGCGTATACAAGAGCGCCCACAAGACGTGCGACACGGTCGATAAGACCGGTGGCCGCCAGGTAGCTCCGAATACCGTACATCTCGAAGGTCTGAGATGTAACGGTGAGGCCCACGGAGGGTGTCAGGCGGCATGTCTTCTGTTTTGGAAAGAAGAATGGCTTCGAAAGGTTCCCGTTAAGTCCGCGTCTGCCTCAGGTGCGAACGGAGTTAATGGCAAACGTAGACATTGTTCGGAAGATGCGTTGTGGAGCAACACAACTCGTTCTTCAGAGTCCCCAGTCGAAACATACGTCTGCCAGACGACGGAAATCCCGAAGTTCACGACACTACTCCACTGGTGGGACGTTCGACAGTACGTCAAGGATATGACTTCAGGTAATGTGACCGTCCTTCAGGTCATAGAGGCAATGCTGTTCAGAATCTTTCAGCTCGTTCTCCGAATCGGCGCCTACCGCGCGCTGACCCACAGCTATAACGTTTTTCAACGCACGCGCGGCGGCACGCCCTATCCATTTCGAGAGGGAACCCTAACGTCCAAAACGCCATCAGTGACGCTGAACCTCCAGCCAGGAGAGTTGGTTCAGGTCAAGAGCCATGAAGAAATTCTGCAAACGCTCAATAAAGTCGGCCGGAATCGAGGTATGCGTTTTGATGCGGAACTAGTCAAGTACTGCGGAAAAACCTTCAGAGTTGGTCGCCGTGTCGAGCGAATCATTGATGAGAAGTCAGGCACGATGCGGCACCTGCAGAATGACTGCATTGTCCTCGAAAACG